>JBPCND010000067.1:0-10155 GCA_051001655.1 Nocardioides sp.
GTCCTCCGGGGCGCAGGAAGCGCGAACCGAGGGTCATGTCCGCCGTGCCGTCGATGATCGGCTTAACCATCGCGGCGAGGATCCCCGGGTCGTACTGACCGTCGGGGTGCAGCATCACGACGACGTCGGCGCCCTGTCTGAGAGCCTCGAGGTAACAGGTCTTCTGGTTGCCTCCGTAACCCACGTTGTGGGGGAGTGCGATGACCTGGACGCCGAGCCTCTCGGCTACGCCGACCGTATCGTCGGGCGAGTTGTCGTCAACCACGATGATGGTCGACGCGATCCCGTCGGGGATCGACTCCGTGGTCTGGGGCAGGGTGAGCGCCGCGTTGTAGGCCGGCATCACCACGATCACCTTGGCCCCGGTGGACGACCCCTCGACTGCCCGTTCTGGCATGGATCTTCAGCTCCCGTTCACTGGATGACACGACCCCGCCGGAGCAGGACCGAGCGTGAAGCGTAACAAGGGCATGAGCGAGTTCGTGCCGCGACTCAGGGCCTTGGACGGTGACCACGCGTTTGATCTCTGGATGGGGTCGTCAGCGAGTGAACCCCTTGATGGACAGCGGGAGGAGGTCGGCCACTCCGGGCAGGTAGCGCTCGTTGCGAGGACTGCCCCAACGCCTGACCGTGATGTCCTTCTCCCACGCGTCTACGACCCGCATCCGCGTGCGCGACTCGAAGTGGTAAGCCTCGCAGTTGGCGATCCAGACGATCCGGTAGCCCACTCTGCGGGTCTTGTAGCAGAGGTCCACGTCGTTGAAGTTGAGAGGCAACAGTTCGGTGAACCCCCCGATCTCGTAGAAGACCTCGCGCCGCATCGCGGAGCAGGCCGCCGTTACCCTGCTGACCTCACGATTGATCAGGAGCGCCCCGAAAGGACCCGCGAAGGTGCGGGGGTCGCCGAGGAACGCGTGGAGATATTGCCCTTTGTCGTAACAATGCCCGGCGTGCTGGATGGTGTCGCTGCTGAAGTACAGCTTCGCACCGGTCATCCCGACATCGGGCTCGTCCAGCGGCGCCACGAGGTTCTCGAGCCACCGGTCGGAGCAGAACTCCACGTCGTCGTTGAGAAAGACCAACCGGTCGCCCGTGCTCTGCAGTACCCCGACATTCATTTTCCGGCTGAAGTTGAAGGGCTCGTCGAAGAGGATCTCCACGAGCCTGTCGCCGGCGACCTCGCGAATTTCCTCCAGTACCGACTCCGGGGTCGGGGAATCGTGGACGACGACGATCTCGAGGTTCGTGTGCTCGGTGTGGGCGAGCAGCGAACGGATCGCGTCGACGACGAGATTGCGTCGGACGCCCCAGATCAGGGCGCTACTGCCGACCGTCGGGATGATCACGCTCACCTTGCGGGCAGGATCGAGCTCCCGGTCGATGAGGTAGTGCCCGGCGTAGGGACTCCGGGTGGCTCGCGCGTCGATCCCAGACCGGTCGAGGTGGTCCTGGACAGCCTGGCAGCCGGCTACGGCGGCGTACGGCTTGGCGTCGACGTCTCCCGCGGCGGAACCGGGGACGACCCGCCAGTGGTAGAGCACCTCGTTGATGTGTACCACGCGTCGCGCCCGCTCCGTGACCCGCAGGACCAGGTCGTGGTCCTGTGAACCCTCGTAGCCGGTGCGGAAACCCTCGACCTCGCGCACGATCGATGCGCGGATGACCGAGAGGTGGCTGGTGTACATCTGCCCGCGCAATCGCTCCGGGGACCAGTCGGGCTTGCGGAATCGGTCGTACAAGCGGCCCGTGTCGTCGACTTTGTCCTCGTCGGAGTACAGGTAGTCGATGTCGTCGTGACGCGTGATCTCCTCGGCATTGCGCGACAGCGCGTCTGGCGTCAGGAGGTCGTCATGGTCGAATAGCACCATGAACTCGCCACGGGCGGCCGCCACCGCGTCGTTGGACGCGGCGACGATGTGGCCGTTGGTCTCGCGCTCGATGAGCCGGATCCGCTCGTCACTGGCCGCGAAACGCGCCAACAAGTCGCGCACCCCCTGGGTCGGGGAGCAGTCGTCCACCAGGACGAGTTCCCAGTCGTCAAAGTCCTGAGCGAGGACAGATCGAATGGTCTCCTCGAGGACGTCCAGCGGGGGCTCGTAGACCGGAACGAGGATCGAGAAGAGCGGTGTCGTCAACGGGACCTCAGTCGGGTTCGCGACGGGCTAGGAGTCGGCGACCGGGCTTCGCGGCACCGCTGGCCTTGAGGCTGTCGAGCTCACGCTGGAGCCGGTCGGCCCGCCGGCGCTGCCGGTCGAGCTTCTCGCGGACCAGCTCGAGGCGTTCCTTTTGGGCCTTCTGACGGGCCAGCAACCTGTCGACCACCTGCTGGAGGTTGGCAGACTCGGCCTCGAGACCGATCACGTGGTCGCGAGCGGTCAGCAGGTCGTGACGGGCTCGCAGGACCGTCCCGGCGTCGGCGTCGATCGGTGGTTCCTTCCCAGGCCTCGTTGACTGGTGGTCGCTGTCCCGCGTCATGGCCCGTCCTCTCTCACCTCGATCGCGGTCACAATCGTGCTCGCGGCGCGCGGAGCACGCTACCCCATCGGACCCCGCCCATTGCCGTGGGCGCGGCAGCGAGACGCCGACGCTCAACGCGGACCAGCCGGGTAGAGCGTCGTCACGACGTGCGGCGTGTACCCGATGAGGACGCCCGCCGCCAGCATGCGACGGCACAAGTTCCAGTCGCCGGGCTCGTCCAACACCCACGAGGCAGTGTCGTACTCGAAGAATCTCAGCGCGCTCACGTAGAGCGCCGACTGAAAGCCGAACTGCGAATATGCCGGCGGGTACGTCCCGATCACGAGGTGTTGCTCCGGCGGGTCACGCACGACGTCCATCTGCCCATAGACCATCTCGAAACGACCCTCGCGGGCCAGCGTCAGCAATCGCTCGACATGGTCGGGAGTGAACGTGTCGTCGTCATCCAGAGGAGCGATCCAGCGTCCGCGCGCCAGTTGGGCACCATGGTTCATGGCCGGAGACCCGGCAACGAGCCAGCGCTTGTGTGGATCCTCTGGGTACACGCCCCGATGCGGGAGATTCACGAACCGCACTCGCTCGTCGGTCACCAGGCGGGCGCGCCTGGCCGTCTCTTCGCTCGCTCCGTCACCCACGATGATGATCTCCAGGTGGGGATACGTCTGGTCGAGGACCGATGGCAGGGTCCGGTCGAAGAGGATCTCGGCGCGGTCATAAGTGGCGATCCGCACTGTCACCAACGGATGGTCCTCGGAGTACGCCGCTGCGTAGTCCAGGCCGGCCCGCGCGGACGCAAGCGTCTGGCGCAAGGCTGGTACCCCGTCGTAGTGCGAGGCGACGATATGTCGGGTGTCGGTCACAGTGTGGGCGAGGTGGGCTAGATCCGATCTCAAGAGTGTCAACTGTTCCTCAAGTCCGGCGAGCCGTCGACGGCCTTGTCGCCCTTGTCGAACCAAGCGTTGAATGAGTGCCGCCTGGCTCTCCTGGGGTGCGGGGGCTCGCGGGGGGCGAGCGCGCGTCGTGCCCAGCCGCCGCCACCAGGGAGTTGCGGATCCTTGCTCACCCACCGATGGCCTCCTCGACTATCCCGGCGATGCGTCCTATCTGGGTGGGATCCAGATCATCAGCCATCTGCAGGGCGAGAGTACGTCCAGAAAGGTCTTCGGCAACCGGTAGTGGCTCCACATGCCCGGCGGAAGAACGGATGCTGGTGGGCGGGCGGGTTGTATTAGTCACGGCACTCGACGTCGGCCAGCTCGAGAAGGTTCAACGCGCGACGACGGGCCGAGGCGGAAGGAGCCAGCGCGGACACGAACGGGGGAGCAGCGCTGGTCACGCCCGGCTGGAAGGTGGCTCCGAGAGGCTCAAGCAGGCACCGATACTGCTCAAGAACCGAGCGGCGCTTCACCACTCGGAGTTCCAGCACCCTCATCTGACGAATGCCGATGGCGGCGGCGAGCTCTGTCAGCTTTGCGTTAGTTCCGACTCGGACGCTGCGACGCGCCGTGTCAAAGCCGAAATTTCGCTGGGAAACGATGGCGTCGATCAACGCTGTGTCGCGGGACGTGATCAGCCCCCCTTCGCCGACCGCGAGTGTCTTGGTGGCGTGCATCGAGAAGACCTCGCAGGTCCCGCGCGACCCGAGCGGTTCACCAGACACGTGCGTCCCCCCGAATCCGGCAGCGGAGTCGAACACCAGTGGCAGGCCGAAGCGGTCGGCCATCGCCTCCCAGTCGTCGATGGCGGGGTCGGCGACTCCGAACGTCGGGCCGATCAGGATGCCGCCGACCTCACCGCGCCGGTGTGTCAGAATCTCCAATCCGTGCCGCAACGAGGGTTGCCAGGTGTCGGGATCTGCGTCCAGGAACATCGGCTGGAACCCGGATGGGGAGACCGCCATCGGACCGGCGGCAAATGTGAAGGCCGGCACGAGTCCCCACGGCTTCGAGCGGTCGAACGTGGCTGTGATCGCCAGTTCTAGGCCGGCGGTGCCGCTGGACACGGTGCACGCGTGCACTCCATTGCCGACCCAGGCTTCAACGGCCTCCACCAGCGAGGCATCGAGCGGGCCGCCGTTGCTGAAGATTCCTCGGGCGAGGATGGCCGCGTAGTCAGCGCCGACGTCGGCAGCGGAGGGGAACGTCGGCTGAAGGAACGGGACGTGCGTCATCGCTCGGGCAGAGGTCGCGCCGGCACACCAGCAACGGTGAGGCCATCGGCCACGTCGGAGACGACAACGGCTCCGGCGCCGACCGTCACGGAGGCTCCGATCGACACTCCGTCTCGCACGGTGGCGCCGCCACCAAGGTAGGAACCGCGCCCTATGTGAACTCGGCCTGTGATCGTGCAGCCGGGCCCGATGGTCGCGAAGTCGTCGATCACAACGTCGTGGCTCAACACGGCCGCGGCGTTGATGAGCACATGTTTCCCGATCCGTGCGAAGCGGTTGACGACTGCTCCGGGTGCGACGGGTGGCCCCGACTCCCAGGATGACGTCGGGCGCGAGCCAAGCGCGGTCCGAGATGACCGACGCGAACGTCCCACCCCACTGCTGGGTGAGTCTCACGCGAACCTCCCCGCAGCCGACGGCCGTCACGGCGAAGGCGTCGCACGGCACTTCGACGTCGGCTATGGCCAGAACCGGTGCGCCATACAGCTCCAGGGATCTCCCCGACAATGGAGTGTCGTCGGCTCCGGCCGGGCGCTCCTCGAGGAACCCGATCACGTGGACACCTGCCGCCTGGCAGTAGCCCGCAGTCTCCAGCGCCTGGCTCCCGGCTCCCAGGAGGTAGAGGCCGCCGCGGGCGACGGTGTGAAGAGCGGCCTGACTGGCGGGGCGCGCATCGCGGCTCGTTGAACTTCCTGAAGGCATTGGTCGCAGCATAGGGTCTGGCGGGCCATGCCCCATCGAGCGGGGACGGCGCACTGTGCAGACCCGAGAGCTCATGAGCGCCGGATTCGTGCGGGACGGATCGTGGCCACTCCCGACGATCGTGTGGTAGTTGAGTGGCGCCGGACGGCCACCTGCCCGTCGGGCTGACAACGGCTCAGGCGTCCGCGGTGGCGAGAGCGAGCGCGACGGCGACGAGGTAGTCGCGCACCTGCTCGGGGGAGATGGTGCCGACCGTCGGGATCCCCGGCGCGGCCTCCTTGACCAGGATGCCGACCCGGGCGAGCTGGAGCGCGCCGAGCCCGCTGGCGTAGAGCGTGTTGGCCAGCAGCTGAGGGTCTTCGACCGCGAAGGTGCCGCGCGCGACGCCGTACTCCAGCGTGTCCGAGAGGGTCACCAGACAGCCAGAGATCGCCCGGCCGAGCCGGAACAGGGCGCTCTCGCTGATCTCCAGTAACAGCTCGGGGCCGGTGCGGCGCATCAGGGTGCCGGCGCAGTCGACGAAGGCGGGATACTCGGTGCCGTAGTCCACGAAGGCACCGACCAGTGCGGTGAGCCGGGCGCTCGGGTCGTCGTGGTCGGCGACCGCGGCGGCGAGTCGCTGACGGAGCTCGTTGAGGTAGCCGACGAGGGTCAGGGCGAAGAGCTCTTCCTTGCCGGTGAAGTGCCGGTACACGATGGCGCGGTTGATGCCGACGGCCCGGGCGATGTCCTCGATCTGCGCGTCACGGACGCCCTTGGCGTCGAAGAGGGCGCGGGTCGCCTCGAGGATCTCGGTCTCGCGTCGGCGGCGCCGGAGGGCGGCAGCGGACCTCCGGCCGTCCACGGGGGCGTCGCTCATGGGAACGGAGTCTAGGTCAGCCGCGACAGATATGTAACCGCGTGTGGCACACATGTGACAGGAGGAGGCGAGCCCCGAAGGGGGCGGCTGCGGACTCCGGGTGGGGGTGCCAGCTCACCACATGGATTGGGGCGAGTGACGAGCCACTAGATAGGCCCGCACGGTCTCGATCGTGTCGGCCTGCTCGGCGGTCTTGTCGTCGCGGTAGCGCAGGACCCGGGCGAACCTCAGGGCCACGCCGCCGGGGTAGCGGCTGGATCGCTGGACGCCGTCGAATGCGATCTCGACGACCTGCACGGGCGCGACGTGGACGACGTACGACGACTGGTCGGCGGGGGAGGTGGCGAGCTCGGTGAAGCGCTCGGTCTGCCAGGCGAGCATCGCGTCGGTCATCCCCTTGAATGTCTTGCCGAGCATCACGAAGCCGCCGGTGTCGGGGTCGCGGGCGCCGAGGTGGATGTTGGAGAGCCAGCCCTGTCGACGGCCGCTTCCCCACTCGACGGCGAGCACGACGAGGTCGAGGGTGTGCACTGGCTTGACCTTGACCCAGGTCGAGCCGCGTCGTCCGGCGTCGTACGGCGCGTCGAGGTTCTTGACCACGACGCCCTCGTGGCCGTCGGAAAGGACGTGCCGGGCGAAGTCCTCGGCGGTGGCGAGATCGTCCGTGACCAGACGCGGCACCACGTGGGCCTCGGGAACCAGCGCCGTGAGCCGGGCGAGACGCTCCGAGCCGGGGGAGTCGAGCAGGTCGAGGCCGTCGAGGTGAAGCAGGTCGAAGAAGTAGGGCGTGATGACCACTCCCGACTCCTGCGCGGTGCGGGAGGCCGTCTCCTGGAACGGTCGTGGCCGGCCGTCGTCGGCGAGCGCCAACGCCTCGCCGTCGAGCACGAATCGATCGGCGGGAAGCGCCCGCGCGATCGCGACCACCTCGGGCAGCCGGTCGGTGATGTCGTCGAGACTGCGGGTGGCGATGCGCACTTCGTCGCCGACGCGGTGCACCTGGATCCGGATGCCGTCGAGCTTCGCGTCTACGGCCACCAAGCCGCCGCCGACCTTGGCCATCGCGGTGGTGAGGTCGGGCGCACTGGAGGCGAGCATCGGCAGCACCGGCCGGCCCACCTCGAGACCCACCGCGGCGAGCACCGGCTCGCCGCCGGAGAAGGCTGCCGCCGCGATCGGCACGGTGCAGCCCGCCAGCATGGCCGCGCGGCGAACGGCCGGCAGCGGCACCTCGGCAGCAGCGGCGACGGCCTCCTGGACGAGTGCCTCGAGCGCTCCTTGCCGGACGGCGCCGGTGAGGGCACCGCGCAACCAGGTCTGCTCGGCCTCGGTGGCCCGGCCGAGAAGGTCGCCCAGCGCAGCTGAGCGCGCTCCCTGCGAGCCCGCACCGGACAGGGCGGCGAGGAGGTCGAAGGCCTCGTGCACCTCGGTGACGGTGAGCGTCGGCGTCCCGGCGGCGTCGATGCTCGCCCCGGCGCCGCGCCAGCCGACACCAGTGCGGCGCTGGCGGAGCGCGCCGCCGAGGTAGGAGGTGACCGTCTCGATCTCATCGGGCTCGGCCCGCCGCAGGCAGCCGGCCAGCGCCGCCACCTTCTCCTTGCGCGACCGGGTCGCTGCGACGGTGGCAGACGTCTCGACTACCTCGATGAGCAGCACGTGACCATTGTGGCCGCCGCCGGGGACAATGGGCGGGTGAGCGACGACCGGTTGTACGTGCCGCACTTCAACGTCATGCCCGAGAGCGAGGTCCGCGACTTCGTGGCCGCGGTCGGGACGGCCCAGTTGGTCACGGTCGGCGCGGACGGACTCCCCGACGCGACCTTCCTGCCGGTGCTCTGGCGAGACGGGGTGCTCGTCGCGCACTTCGCGCGCGCCAACGCGCACTGGCGGCGGATCGAGGACGACGCGCCGGGCCTGGTGGTGGTGACGGGTCCCGACGCCTACGTCAGCCCATCGTTCTACGCGACCAAGGCCGAGCACGGCCGGGTGGTGCCGACGTGGAACTACTCGATGGTCCACCTGCGCGGGCCGGTCCGGGTGATCGACGACGTCGGCTGGCTGCGCGAGCTGGTCGGCGAGCTCACCGACACCCACGAGCAGACGCGGCAGGCGCCGTGGGCGGTCGAGGATGCGCCGTCGGCGTACGTCGAGAAGCAGCTGCGCGCGATCGTCGGGGTCGAGCTGGTCGTGGAGTCCGTGGAGGCCAAGGCCAAGCTCAGCCAGAACCGGTCCGCGGAGGACCGGGCCGGCGTGATCGCCGGGCTGGCGACTGGGCACGCGGGCGAGCGCGCCGTGGCGGAGCAGATGGCCGATCAGCCGACCAGCGGGTTGCGCGTGCGGAGCTCGGGGAAGTAGCTGAAGTCCCGGTCGGCCGTCCACAGCTCGGTGACGCCGTGGCTCAGACAGATCGCCGCGATGCGAGCATCGTGGACCTTCGCTCCGGTTACTCCGGACGAGTCGAGGAGCCGCTCGAGCCGGGCGAGATGGTCCACCGCCTCGCCGAGCATTGCTGCACCGCGGGCCACCGCGGCGATGGCGTCGAGAGCCACGGGCATGGGCGTAGGTGAGCGAAAGGTCCGACTGTTGGTGACGGTGGCCAGGAACTCGTGGACGCAGGGCCAGGGCAGTCCCCAGGAAGTCGGCGTCTGCTGGAGCGACGCGAGCTCCGTCAAGGCCCGCTCATGGTAGGGAGACTCCGAGCGGTGTGCGTACACCAGCACGTTGGTGACGACCGCGATCACACCGTGATCTCCCGCTGGGACATCTCGATCACGTCTGCCCACTCGACACCGGGCTGAAGGCCGTCTCCGCCGAACGTCGGGAAGTCGAAGTCCACCCGGGCGGTCGTGGCGGCACGCCGCCGGAGTTCTGCACGGAGCCCGTCGACGACGAGCTCGCGGAGGGTGACCCCTTGGGAGCGCGCGAGATCCTTGGCCTCGTGCGCCAGCGCATCGGGGAGTTCGATCGTGGTCTTCATACGGATCACCGTACCGGACGACCCGTACTCCCGTACTCAGCTTCCGATGCGGGAACGCACCTCGAAGAGCTCGGGAAAGAAGGTGAGGTCGAGCGCGCGGCGCAGGAAGTCGACGCCGGACGACCCGCCGGTGCCGGTCCGGTGGCCGATGATGCGCTGCACCACCTGGAGGTGGCGGAACCTCCACTGCTGGAAGTTGTCCTCGATGTCGACGAGCTCCTCGCAGGTCTCGTAGACGCCCCAGTGGTCCGCCGGGGCGGCGTAGACGCCGGCGATCGTGTCCACGAGCGCCGGGCTCATCACGTAGGGCTGCGACCAGTCCCGGTCGCGCAGGGTGTCGGGCACGGCGTACCCGGAGCGGTGAAGGTAGAGCAGGAACTCGTCGTACAGCGAGGGCTGGTGCAGCAGCTCGCGCAGCGCCGTCTGGGCCACTGGGTCGTGGCCGAACACCTTGATCATGTCGGGATCCTTGTTGCCGAGCAGGAACTCGACCTCGCGGTACTGCGCCGACTGGAAGCCCGATGCGGTCGCCAGGAAAGGCCGGATCTCGGCGTACTCGCTCGGTGTCAGGGTGGCGAGCACGGACCACTGGTCGGTGAGGGTGCGCTGGATGTGCTTGACCCGGGCCATCCGCTTGAGGGCGGGTGCCAGCTCGCCGGCGACCAGCAGGTCGCGGGCGGAGCGGAGCTCGTGGACCATCAGCTTGAGCCAGAGCTCGGAGGTCTGGTGCTGGACGATGAAGAGCAGCTCGTCGTGCAGCGGCGGCTCGCTCTGGGGCTGCTGGGCGTCGAGGAGCAGGTCCAGCCGCAGGTAGTCGCCGTACGACATCGACCGGGTGAAGTCGCGCTGGATGCCGGGCTCGAGGGCGCGCTGGCCGGCGGTCTGCTGCTCGTTCATAGCCCGAACCTATCGCATCTCGGGAGTGGGTACGACGGGCCGCGAGCGGGCACGGAGACAGTTCTGGCCCTG
>JBPCND010000068.1:0-6599 GCA_051001655.1 Nocardioides sp.
GCAACAAGGTCTACCCGTGGGTGGCCAAGACCCGGCACAGCACGCCGGGAGTGGGCCTGATCTCACCGCCGCCCCACCACGACATCTACTCCATCGAGGATCTCGCCCAGCTGATCCACGACCTGAAGAACGCGAACCCGTCAGCCCGTGTCCACGTGAAGCTCGTTGCCGAGGTCGGGGTCGGCACCGTCGCCGCGGGTGTCTCGAAGGCACACGCGGACGTCGTGCTGATCTCCGGTCACGACGGCGGTACCGGTGCGTCGCCGCTGACCTCGCTCAAACATGCGGGCGGGCCCTGGGAGCTCGGCCTCGCCGAGACGCAGCAGACCCTGCTGCTCAACGGTCTCCGCAACCGGATCGTCGTGCAGGCCGACGGCCAGCTCAAGACCGGCCGTGACGTGGTGATCGCTGCCCTGCTCGGGGCCGAGGAGTTCGGCTTCGCCACGGCCCCGCTCGTGGTGTCGGGCTGCATCATGATGCGGGTCTGTCACCTCGACACGTGCCCCGTGGGTGTGGCGACCCAGAACCCGGCTCTGCGCGAGCGCTACGCCGGCAAGGCCGAGCACGTCGTGAGGTTCTTCGAGTACGTCGCCGAGGAGGTCCGCGAGCTGCTCGCCGCGCTCGGCTACCGGACGCTCGAGGAGGCCGTCGGTCAGGCCGAGGCGCTCGACGTGGCGCCGGCCGTCGAGCACTGGAAGGCCTCCGGGCTCGACCTCACCCCGGTGCTGCATGTGCCCGACCTGCCCGAGGGGACCGTGCGGCACCACACGGTCGCCCAGGACCACGGCCTCGACAAGGCGCTGGACAACGAGCTCGTCCGGATCGCCGCCGCTGCTCTCGAGCACGGTGAACCGGTCCGGGCACAGCTGGAGATCCGCAACGTCAACCGCACGGTCGGCACGATCCTTGGCCATCAGGTGACCAAGCGGTATCACGGCGCCGGGCTGCCCGACGGCACGATCGACCTGACGTTCACCGGGTCGGCCGGCCAGTCCTTCGGCGCCTTCCTCCCGCGCGGGATCACCCTGCGCCTGGAGGGCGACGCCAACGACTACGTCGGCAAGGGACTGTCCGGAGGTCGTGTCGTGGTCCGCCCGGACCGCTCCGCTGGCTTCGACGCGGCGGATCAGATCATCGCCGGAAACGTCATCGGCTACGGCGCCACCTCGGGCGAGATCTACCTGCGGGGCCAGGTCGGTGAGCGGTTCTGCGTGCGCAACTCCGGCGCCACTGCCGTCGTCGAGGGGGTCGGCGACCACGGTTGTGAGTACATGACCGGTGGTCGGGTGGTCGTGCTGGGTCCCACCGGCCGGAACTTTGCCGCCGGGATGTCCGGTGGGGTTGCGTTCGTGCTGGACCTCCACCCCGGCCGGGTCAACGCGGAGCTGGTCGAGCTCTCCCCGGTCGAGGCTGCTGCCGCCGTCGAGCTGGAGGGCGTGGTCCGGCGCCACCTGCAGGAGACCGGCTCCCCGGTGGCCCAGAAGCTGCTGGGCGACTGGGCGGACGCCGTACGCCGGTTCACCGAGGTGATGCCCACCGACTTCAAGCGGGTGCTCACCGTGAGGACGGCCGCTGAGGCGGCGGGCCTCTCCGAGGACGAGACCTCGGTCAAGATGATGGAGGCTCTCCATGGCTGATCCTCGCGGATTCCTCGAGCACCCCCGCGAGGTCGCGGCGCGCCGACCTGTCGAGGAGAGGCTGCACGACTGGCACGAGGTCTACGCCGAGGGTGCCGGCCGGGCGTTGCTGCCGATCATCACCAGGCAGGCCGGGCGTTGCATGGACTGCGGCATCCCGTTCTGCCACCAGGGCTGTCCGCTCGGCAACATCATCCCGGAGTGGAACGACCTGGTCTGGCGTGGCGACTGGCAGGGCGCGGTCGAGCGGTTGCACGCGACCAACAACTTCCCGGAGTTCACCGGACGGCTGTGTCCGGCGCCGTGTGAGACCGCGTGTGTCCTGGGCATCAACGAGGACCCGGTGACGATCAAGAACGTCGAGGTGGCGATCGCCGACAGGGGGTGGGACGCCGGCTACGTCCGGCCGCAACCCCCGGAGTGGCTGACCGGCAAGACCGTCGCCGTGGTCGGCTCAGGCCCCGCCGGGCTGGCGGCCGCTCAGCAGCTGACGCGGGCCGGACACACCGTCGCGGTCTACGAGCGTGCCGACAAGATCGGCGGGTTGATGCGCTACGGGATCCCTGAGTTCAAGATGGAGAAGCAGCATCTCGACCGTCGACTGACGCAGATGCGAGACGAGGGCACCGTGTTCCGGGCCGGGGTGGACGTGGGCGCCGAGATCAGTGGTTCGGACCTGCTCGAGCGGTTCGACGCGGTCGTGCTCGCCGTCGGCGCCACGGCGGCGCGCGAGCTGCCGATCACTGGTCGAGAGCTCGGTGGGATACACCAGGCGATGGAGTTCCTGCCGCAGGCCAACCGGGTGGCCTGCGGAGAGCAGGTGGAGTCCCAGATCACCGCGGCCGGCAAGCACGTCGTGATCATCGGTGGCGGGGACACCGGAGCGGACTGCCTCGGCACGTCCCACCGCCAGCAGGCGGCGTCCGTGACGCAGCTGGAGATCATGACGCAGCCCGGGAACGACCGCCCTGCCGGCCAGCCCTGGCCGACGTACCCGATGCTCTTCCGGGTCTCCTCGGCCCACGAAGAAGGCGGTGAGCGGGTCTACTCGGTGTCCACGCAGGCGTTCCTCGGCGACAGCGCGGGCAACGTGCGTGCGCTGCGTCTGGCGGACGTCGAGACGAAGGACGGGCGGTTCACCGAGGTCGCGGGCAGCGAGCGGGAGATCCCGGCGGAGCTGGTGCTGTTGGCGATGGGGTTCACCGGTCCGGAGCAAACCGGGGTGGTCGGTCAGCTCGGGGTCGAGCTCGATGGCTGGGGCAACATCGTCCGGGATGGTTCCTACCTGTCCACCGTCCCCGCGGTGTTCGTGGCGGGGGACGCCGGTCGTGGCCAGTCGTTGGTCGTCTGGGCCATCGCAGAGGGACGCGCCGCCGCCCCGGCGGTGGACAGCTTCCTAACCGGTGTGACCAAGCTCCCGTTCCCGATCCCGCCGACCGAACGGCCGATGGTCGTCTGAGGACTACCGCGCGCGTGGTCTGTCTCACCGCGGAAGTTGGATTGGATCGTTCCATTCCAGAGCAGTAAGGTCGGTCCCGTGCGTAGAGCCAAGATTGTCTGCACTCTGGGTCCTGCGGTGTCGACGCCCGAGAAGATCCGGGCGCTCGTCGACGCCGGCATGGACGTCGCCCGGCTGAACCTGAGCCACGGCACCTACGCCGACCACAAGTCGGCGTACGACATGGTGAGGGCGGCTTCCGACCAGAGCGGCCACGCGATCGGGATCGTCGCCGACCTGCAAGGCCCCAGGATCCGGCTGGGCAAGGTCGCGGGTGGACCCCTCGACCTGCGAGAGGGCAACGCGTTCACGATCACCACCCGCGACGTCCCCGGCGATGACGAGATCTGTTCGACGACGTACGCCGGTCTGCCCGGAGACGTCGAGTTGGGCGACCAGATCCTCATCGACGACGGCAAGGTCCGACTCGAGGTCACCGCGGTCGACGAGACCGACGTGCAGACCCGCGTCGAGGCGGCTGGCCCGATCAGCAACCACAAGGGCATCAACCTTCCCGGCGTGGCAGTGTCGGTGCCGGCGTTGTCGGACAAGGACGAGGAGGACCTGCGCTGGGCCCTCCGCCTCGGTGTGGACTTCATCGCCCTGTCGTTCGTCAGGTCGGCTGCCGACGTGGAGGACGTCCGCGAGATCGTGCGTGAGGAAGGGATCTTCCTGCCCGTCATCGCCAAGATCGAGAAACCCCAGGCGATTGAGAACATCGAGGAGATCGTCGACGCGTTCGACGGCTTCATGGTGGCCCGGGGCGACCTCGGTGTGGAATGTCCGCTGGAGGACGTGCCCTTCCTGCAGAAGCAGGTGATCGACGTGGCCCGCCGCCACGCGAAGCCGGTGATCGTCGCCACCCAGATGCTCGAGTCGATGATCTCCTCCCCTCGACCGACCCGGGCCGAAGCGTCCGACGTGGCGAACGCCGTGCTCGACGGTGCCGACGCGGTGATGCTCTCCGGCGAGACGAGCGTGGGGGCCTATCCCATCGAGACGGTCACGACCATGTCCCGGATCATCGCCTCCACCGAGGACCACGGGCTCGCACGGATGACCGCGATCGACTGGCAGCCGCGCACTCGAGGTGGGGTCATCGCCAAGGCGGCGGCCGAGGTGGCCACCCGGGTCGGAGCGAAGTATCTCGTCGCGTTCACCCAGAGCGGCGACTCCGCGCGAAGGCTGTCGCGTTATCGCGGGGAGATCCCGATGCTGGCGTTCACCCCCGTCGACGCGGTCCGGTCCCAGCTGGCGATGTCGTGGGGTATCGAGACCTTCAGGGCCCCCGAGGTCGAGCACACCGACGAGATGGTGCGGCAGGTCGACGAGCACCTGCTCAAGATCAACCGGGTGCAGGAGGGTGACCTCGTCGTCATCATCGCCGGGAGCCCACCCAGTCTGCCGGGATCGACAAACGCTTTGAGAATCCACCGGATGGGTGACGCGATCAACGAGGTCAGCCCGGCCTACCGCTCGAATCGCTGACCGCGCCTGGAGGGTCGCCCAGTGACGAACCCGGCAGCCCACACAAGGGTGCCCCGGGTGGGATTCGAACCCACACTGGATGGTGTTTGAGACCACGGTCTCTGCCGTTGGACTAC
This sequence comes from Nocardioides sp., assembly GCA_051001655.1. Classification (GTDB taxonomy): domain Bacteria; phylum Actinomycetota; class Actinomycetes; order Propionibacteriales; family Nocardioidaceae; genus Nocardioides_B. The sequence goes on from JBPCND010000068.1 coordinate 4,740, forward strand.
CGGGGCTGACGCTGGCAAAGGCTACCCGATCCTGGCGCGCTGCCATCGCTGCATGAGCTGCGTGACCGGGTGGATGAGAGACGCCTTGGGGACTCGTTAGCCTGGGGCGCGTGAACGCACAGTCGGGAGCCGTCGGGCGGCGGGTAGTCATCGCCGAGGACGAGGCGCTCATCCGGCTCGACCTCGCCGAGATGCTCGCTGAGGAGGGGTACGACGTGGTCGGCGAGGCCGGCGACGGGGAGCGGGCCGTCCAGCTCGCCGAGGAGCTTCGACCCGACCTCGTCGTCCTCGACGTCAAGATGCCCAGGCTGGACGGCATCAGCGCGGCCCAACGGATCGCCGGGGCGCGGATCGCCGCCGTGGTGATCCTGACGGCGTTCAGCCAGCGCGAGCTGGTGGAGCGGGCCCGGGATGCCGGCGCGATGGCGTACGTCGTCAAGCCGTTCACCAAGCACGACCTGGTTCCGGCCCTCGAGATGGCCATCAGCCGGTTCACCGAGCTGCAGCTGCTCGAAGCCGAGGTCACAGACCTGCAGGAGCGCCTCGAGACGCGCAAGGTGGTCGAGCGGGCCAAGAACGTCCTGCAGCGACAGCTCGAGCTGAGCGAGCCCGACGCGTTCCGGTGGATCCAGAAGACCGCGATGGATCTTCGTCTCTCGATGCGTCAGGTGGCCGACGGCGTGATCGACCACGGGCCAGGCACTGGCCGGAACCGCCAGGACTGAGTTACGCGTGTGCCAGGACTTGAGGGGAAGCAGGTCACGAAATGGCAACGGTGCGTCACCAATTTGCGCAGAGGATGCCCCGTCCGTACCCGTTTGACGGTACCTTCACCCTCACAAGAGTGTTCTCCGCCGTCCGGGCGGTGAACGCGTTCTCTTCCTATGACGGAGGCCCCATTGATCCGCCCAACGCGTGCCTGGCGCACAGCCGTGCTGCTGGCGACCGCCTCGCTGGTCCTGACCGCCTGCGGCAGCGACGAAACCACGACTCCTGACGCGGCTGACGACCCCACCAGTGAGTCACCGACGACCGAAGAGAGCTCCGAACCGGCAGGCAAGGGCGACGGCACGCTCCGCATCGGTTCGTTGCTTCCCCAGACCGGCGACCTGGCCTTCCTCGGTCCCCCCGAGTTCGCGGGCGTCGACCTGGCCGTCGAGGACATCAACGCCGCTGGCGGCGTGCTCGGCAAGGATCTCGAGCGGTTCAACGCCGACTCCGGTGACGGCACCCCCGACATCGCTGGCGCCGAGGTCGACAAGCTGTTCAACGACAACGTGGACGCCATCATCGGTGCAGCCGCGTCGGGCGTCTCGATAAGCGTGCTCGACAAGATCACCGGTGCTGGCGTCGTGCACTTCTCGCCGGCCAACACGGCCGCGGGCTTCGACACTTACGAGGACAACGGTCTCTACTTCCGCACCGCGCCCTCCGACCGGCTCCAGGGTCAGGTCATCGGCGACCTCGCGGTCGCAGACGGCTTCGACAACGTGGCGATCATGGCCCGGCAGGACTTCTACGGCGAGGGGCTGGCCGACCAGGTCGAAGCCACGCTGGAGGAGAAGGGCGCATCCGTCAGCGAGTACGTCCTGTACTCCGCCGACGCGCAGAACTTCACCGCGGACGTGAACAAGATCGCCGCGTCGAAGCCTGATGCGCTGGTCCTGGTCGCCTTCGAGGAGACCACCAAGATCGTCCCGCAGCTGATCGCCAAGGGGATCGGCCCGCAGGATATCCAGATCTACTTCGTGGACGGCAACCTGGCCGACTACTCCAAGGAGAAGTTCGACCTCACCGGCGTCAAGGGCACGTTGCCGACCTCTGCCGACCTCGACCCGGGCTTTAACGACCGGCTCCTCG
>JBPCND010000069.1:0-6113 GCA_051001655.1 Nocardioides sp.
GAGTACTGGCTTCGCCATTGTGGTGCTCCCTTTCAACAGAGCCCGGCTTGCACCGGAATGGTCGTCAACGGATGGGACTAGGAGATGGGACTGGTGAGATGGTGAGGGTCTCGGACGCGCCCGACCCGTGAACACGGCTGGACCGCCGGGTCGATCAGAACGGCGGGTCCTCCGAGGTCCCGCCCGAGCCGGAGCCGCCGGAGCCGCCGGTGGCCCACGGGTCGTTCGACGCAGCCGCTCCGCCGGCCGAGCCGGCCGAGCCGCCCCCCTGCTGGCCGCCCCAGCTTCCGCCATGGTCGGCCTGGCCGCTGGCTTGGCCACCACGCCCGCTGGCCTGCCCGCCGGTGTTGCCTCCGGAGGACCACGGGTCGTCGCCCCCTCCGGAGAATCCTCCGCCCTGAGCACCGCCGCGGCTGGTTTTGGTGACCTTGGCGGAGGCGTACTTCAGGCTGGGCCCGACCTCGTCCACGTCGATCTCGAAGACGGTGCGCTTCTCGCCCTCACGGTTCTCGTAGGAGCGAGCCTTCAGGCGGCCCGACACGATCACCCGCATGCCCCGCTGTAACGACTCGGCTGCGTTCTCAGCAGCCTGTCTCCACACCGAGCAGTTCAGGAACAGCGATTCGCCGTCCCTCCACTCGTTGGTCTGCTTGTCCAGGGTGCGCGGGGTCGAGGCAACGGTGAAGTTGGCGACCGCGGCACCCGACGGGGTGAAGCGGAGCTCAGGATCGGCCGTCAGATTACCGACGACGGTGATCGGGGTTTCGCCTGCCATGTCGGGGCTCCAGTCTCGAGAAGCTGTTCAGCTGGTGATGACCGGGGGAATCGGTCCTGTCAGGACACTGCTGCCGAAAGACACCAACGTCAGCGGATGTCGGGACGAATGACCTTAGTGCGGAGTACCGACTCATTCAGGCCCAGCTGACGGTCGAGCTCCTTCACCGTGGCCGGTTCGGCCTGCAGCTCGACGACGGCATAGATGCCTTCGGCCTTCTTGTCGATCTCGTAGGCGAGACGGCGACGTCCCCAGACGTCGACCTTCTCCACCGAGCCACCGTCCTGACGGACGACGTTGAGGTACGTGTCGAGCGAAGGCGCGACGGTGCGCTCTTCGAGATCTGGGTCGAGGATGACCATCACTTCATAGGCACGCAAAGCGGTCTCCACCTCCTTCGGACTCAAAGCGGCCACGGAATCTCCGTGGCAGGAGGGCTTGTGCGTTCGTGCGGGCGCCAGGACCGCCTCAGCGGTCCTGGATCCACATGTCGGTCGGCGAGCATCCGCCTGGTGCGGATCAACGCCGGATCGACACTCAGAGTATCAGCGCCACCGGGAGCCCGGAAATCGTCATCCACAGGGATCCATGGCCGGTTCCGAGTCCTAGTCTGGTTCCATGGCTCTCACGATCGGCGCCCACGTCCCCCAGTCCGACCCCGTGGCCGAGGCGACCGCACGCGGAGCGGATCTCGTGCAGTTCTTCCTCGGTGACCCGCAGGGTTACAAGGGGCCCGAGATCGAGTACGACGGAGGGCCCGACGCCCTGCGCGAGGCGGCAGTCACGGCCGGCATCGACCTCTACGTCCACGCGCCTTACATCATCAACGTGGCCACGACCAACAACCGGATCCGGATCCCCAGCCGCAAGCTGCTCCAGCAGCACGTCGACGCGGCCACGGCCATCGGAGCCAAGGGGCTGATCGTGCACGGCGGTCACGTCGACAAGGAAGGGGACCCGGCGAAGGGCTTCGACAACTGGCGCAAGGCCGTCGAGGCTACCGACCTCAAGCTTCCGTTGCTCATCGAGAACACCGCGGGCGGTGACAACGCCATGGCCCGCCACCTCGACCGAATCGGGCAGGTGTGGGAGGCGATCTCGACGGCCGACGGCTTCGAGATGGTCGGCTTCTGCCTCGACACGTGTCACGCCCACGCCGGCGGCAACGACCTCTCCACCGTGGTCGCGGACGTCCGCGCCATCACCGGCAGGATCGACCTGGTCCACACCAACGACAGCAGCGACCAGTTTGGCTCCGGGGCGGACCGGCACGCCAGTCTGGGCGCAGGCCACATCGACCCTGAGGACCTTGCCGGGATCGTCCGAGAGGTCGGCGCTCCGGTGGTCTGCGAGACCCCTGGCGGTCCGACGGAGCACCGAGCCGACTTCGACTGGCTCCGCGAGAGGGTTTGACCCCCGACCCCGATTCGTCTGCGGGGGTAGCCTCAGGCCTCGTGAGCTCTTCCCTGGCCGTCCGCACGATCACCCCCGTCGAGCACCTGGACTTTCTTCGCACGCAGCGCTCGGCGAGCTTCCTGCAGACCCCCGCCTGGGGAGCCGTGAAGAGCGAGTGGCGCCGCGAGTCACTGGGTTGGTTTGACCAGGACCGGCTGGTGGGTGTCGGACTCGTGCTCTATCGGCAGCTGCCGAAGGTGAGGCGCTACCTGGCCTACCTGCCCGAGGGGCCCGTCATCGACTGGTCGAGCGACAATGTGGCCGACTGGCTCACTCCCATGACGCGCCACCTGCGTGCCGCAGGTGCCTTCGGTGTCCGGATGGGCCCGCCCGTCATCACCCGCCGGTGGTCTGCCGAAGCCGTCAAAGGGGGCGTGGCCGACGAGAGCATCATGCGGCTGGGCGACGTACCTCCGACCGAGCGTTCCCGCGACGGCGCACGCGTGGTGTCCCAGCTGCAGGAGCTCGGCTGGCGCCCACAGTCTGTCGAGGGAGGGTTCGCCGCCGGGCAGCCGCAGCTGAACTTCCAGATCCCACTCCGCCACCGGGAGGCCGGGCCGGACGCGCCGGATGGGCAGGCCGGGCTCCAGCCCGGGGAGCACCGCAGCGAGGACGAGGTGCTCGCGGGCATGAACCAACAGTGGCGCCGCAACATCAAGAAGGCCGCCAAGGAAGGGGTCGAGGTCGGTCGCGGCGACGAGCAGGACCTCAAGGCGTTCCACGACCTCTACGTGCACACCGCCGGACGGGACCATTTCACACCCCGGCCGTTGGCCTACTTCCAGGCCATGTTCGGCGCCTTGTCGGCCGAGGAGCCGGACCGGATCACGCTGTTCCTGGCCCGCCACGACGGCGACCTGGTGGCGGCCACGATCCTGATCAGGGTCGGCGGGCACACGTGGTACTCCTACGGCGCCTCGTCGACCGAGAAGCGCGACGTGCGTGGCTCCAACGCGGTGCAGTGGGCGATGATCACCGACGCCCTCGCCTCCGGCGCGGATGTCTACGACCTGCGCGGGATCACCGACACCCTGGATCCCGAGGACCCGCACGTCGGGCTGATCCAGTTCAAGGTCGGCACCGGCGGCGAGGCGGTCGAGTACGCCGGCGAGTGGGACCTGCCGCTGAGTCCATTCATCTACAAGGCCTTCGCGCTCTACATGGCCCGCCGATCAGCGGCATGATGGCCGGAGCATGAGTGACGGGGATGACCGAGGTGACGAGATGGCACTGACTCTGTACGTCGACGGACAGCGTTGGCACTCCCATCTCCTGCGCGTGCGGGACGCGCATCCGGGCATCGTCCCGGTGTTGAAGGGCAACGGATACGGCTTCGGCATCGGCCGGCTCGCCGAGCTGTCCGCCTGGCTCGGCGTCGACACCGTCGCCGTCGGCACCTACCCCGAGGTGGCACCCGCCCGCCGCGGCGATGGCGGCGCAGCGGCCAGCGACGACGACGGGGCCTTCGTGGGCTCGGTCCTGGTGCTCACCCCGTGGCGACCGTTCGAGCAGGCCGTCTACGCCGACCACGTCGTGCACACCGTCGGCCGGCTCGAGGACCTTCGGGCGCTGGCATCGCGCGAGGACACCCCCCGGGTGCTGCTGGAGCGGATGACCTCGATGCGCCGACACGGGTTCTCCGCCGGTGGGCTGCGCGAGGCCGCCGACCTGCTCGCCGGGGTCGCCGTCGAGGGGGTGGCCGTCCACCTGCCGATCTCGCAGACCTCACACGTCGCCGAGGTGCACCGGTTGATGACCGACGTGGTCTCAGCCGGCCTGCCCACCAAGCGGGTCTACGTCTCGCATCTCACCGACACCGAGCTGGTCACCCTGTCCCAGCGCTATCCCGACTTCGAGCTCCGCCCGCGCATCGGCACGGAGCTGTGGCTCGGGGACCGGGATGCCCTTCAGGTCCGGGCCACCGTCCTGGACACGCATCCGGTGGAACGCGGCGACGGGTTCGGGTATCGCAGCCGGAGCATCCCCAAGGCCGGTCACCTCCTCATCGTCTCCGGCGGCACCGCCCACGGCATCGGGCTGGAGGCGCCCACGGGCGGTGCGACGCTGAAGGACCGGGCCGCCCGAGTGGCGAAGGGCGGCCTCGACGCGGTCGGGTTCGTGCGTTCGCCGTACGTCATCGATGGCAAACAGCGCCTGTTCGCTGAGCCACCTCACATGCAGGCCTCGATGCTGTTCCTGCCCCAGGGCGCGCCCGTCCCTCAGGTCGGCGACGAGGTGGACGTCCGGGTCCGCTTCACCGCGACGCGGTTCGACGAGACCGTCGTCGCGTGAGCGGCACCGGCTCCATCGGGTCGTCGGTGGTCCCGTCGGCCCGGACCGGGTCGTGCCACGGCCTGAGGATGTCGCGGACGACCATGCCGGCCAGCCACAGCTCGGCTGCGATACGGATCAGGATCGTCCACCAGTAAGCGTGGTCGTTCTCACCGCTTGCCGCCGAAGCAGTGAACTCGCCGAGGTAGAACCAGACACCGACGAAGTAGATGATCTCGGCGCCCTGCCAGATCAGCATGTCGCGCCAGCGGGGTCTGGCCAGGACCGCCAACGGCAGGATCCATAGCACGTACTGCGGTGAGTAGACCTTGTTGACGACGAGGAAGCCGACGACGATCAACAGTGCCAGCTGGGGTATCCGCGGAGTTCGTGGAGCCAGGAGCCCCAGGGTGAGTACGGCGACGCAGACCGCTCCGAACCAGATCCACGAAGCCAGGTTGATCCCCGCCGGGGTGACGGTGTGCCCGAGCTGCTGCCAGATCAGCCACAGCGAGCCGAGATCCGCGCCGCGCTCGTCGTTGAAGGACCAGAACACCTTCCACTGGTCGAGACCGTAGAGCATCGCCGGGAGGTTGACCGCCAGCCAGGTCACGAGCGCGGCGACGGCGGCCAGGGTGAACGCACCCATTCGGCTCCGGCGAAGACAGACCACCAACAGCGCTCCGAGGAGGAACAGCGGATACAGCTTCGCTGCCGTGCCGAGCCCGATCATCACACCGGACAGCACCGGACTGCCTCGTGACCAGGCCCAAAGGGCGCCGGCGACAGCGGCCACCGCCAGCAGGTCCCAGTTGACCAGGCCGGTCAACAACAATGCCGGGCTCGCGGCGAACAGCACGGCGTCCCAGGGCCGCGCCCGGTGGGTGCCGGCGAGGAGCCCCGAAGCAAGCAGTGCGAAGAGGAAGAGCAGCACCGCGGTCACCTGGAAGTAGAGCCATGACTCCTCGGCCACACCCTCGGCTCCGAACACCTCCTCAGCCGGAATGGCGGCCCGGGCCTCGACGTCCGGCCAGCCGCTCAGCGCCTGCGTGAGGACCGCGGCACCGTACGCGAAGTATCCGATCCCGACGGGATACTCCATGACCTGGTAGCGCTCGTCGGTGTCGCTGAGCGGCACGATGCGCTCGGCGAAACCGCGACCGGTGTAGAGGTACGGCACGTCGGAGTAGCACAGCGACGCATAGCGCAGCTTGTCCCCGGTCCACTCGGCCTGGACGCAGGGTGTCTTCGCCAGCATCCCGGCCAGGAAGGCAAGACAGGTGACCGCGAGCACCACCCGCACCGGCGTCCACCACGGGTGTGGCGCGGCGTGCGCACCCACCGGTCCACCGATGCCCTCGCTGGCCGCGGCTGCGACGGAGTCGTCATGTGTCGGGTGCACGAGCTCAGCGGGGGTTGCGTTCGGTGCCACCGATCTGCTCACGGAGTGGGCGGCGGCACAGAAGGGGTTGGAGGTACGGGAGTCGTCGGGGTCGGCGTCGGCGTCGGCGTCGGGGTCGGCGTCGGCGTCGGGGTCGGCGTCGGCGTCGGCGTCGGCGTCGGCGTCGGCGTCGGCGTCGGCGTCGGCGTCGGCGTCGGCGTCGGCGTCGGC
>JBPCND010000070.1:0-3074 GCA_051001655.1 Nocardioides sp.
GTCGTCGACCTGTGACCAGCGCGGCTATGTAAGCAGCAGTGACTTCCGCATGCCGCCAAGGGTAGCGCAGAGAGTCGTACCGCCGCGATTCACCGGCGGACCTCGCGCCTGCTCCGGGCCCCCTTCCCTCCGCGATTGTGGGAGAGCAAACGGCAACAGGCGACGGTGGTGTGCACTCCCCCGCACTCCCGAGTCGGGAGGGGTCGGGCGGGGGGAGCAGGTATGCCGTCAAGACGGGTCGGCGACGACACCCTCGAACAGCGGAACCCCCGACGCGTCGTGCATGATCGCGAATGCGAACGGGTGGTCGGCCGTGAACTTCACCGGATTCGGCGGAGGCGCGGGAAGGCTCGTCTCGCCGACAATGGCGGTGGCGGCAGCCGCCTCGGTGCCCTCTTCCCCCACGGTGATGTTCGCCTGTTGCAGCACCTGTGTCACCTCGAAGGCTGGGTTCGCCGTGAGCGCCCGATAGTCGCCACCATCAAACGTGCGCCTCATCCCGAGCTCGCGCAGCACACTGGTCAGGTCAGCACTGGTCTCGGTGTCCCAGCGCGGCAAGGACAAGGCCACGTTCCTGGAGGCGAAAGCCGACTCGGCCTCGCCAGGTGGCCCGCGTCCAGCAGGGCCCGCGGGTCGCCGTCCGCCTGATCGGGCAGCAGCACCCACATCGACAGCTTCCCACCGGCGTAAGCAAGCCGCACGGCCTGCCAGCCGTCGCCCTTCGCGAACTCGAGCGGGTGGGTCTGCCGCATCATCGTGGCCGTCACTTTGCTGCCGTCGCCACGCGTGAAGGTCTGGTCGATGGTCTCCGTCGGGTCGAACTCGAAGTCCCACTTCGCCTTCAGGTAGATCGTGTTGACCAGAGCGAACACCGCTTTCGGGTCGAGCTGGTCGATCAGGTTGGGGATGCGGCCGTGCGTCTTGTCGGCCACCCACCCGTTGATGTCGCCGAGTGCCGGGGCGGGAAACTCGGTCTGCTCGACCCCCGCGCCGTACCACTTCTTGATCTGCTCGAGGTAGCGTGGCTCGACCTCGAGCGACGGGTCCAGGAAAAGGGCGTCGTTGACCTCGAGCACGTCACCCTCCCCGACGTCGGCCAGCTCATGGATGAGCGCGTTGTACGCCGTCTGGCGATCGGCCGGGAAGTGCAGCACCTCGTCGATCTCGGCGGCCGTCTGCCCGCCAGCCCCTTCACGCAGCATGGCGAACGCCAGGGCGAGGCTTGTCGGCGAGTAGACGAGGTTGCCGTCGTAGCTCGGCAGCGACCGCGCGAGGTCGTGACCCAGGTGGCGCGCTCCGCTCCGCAGTGACACGGGGTCGAACTCGTCAGCGGGTTCGACCATCTCCACGTCGGCGGCTTCAAGGTGCGCAGCGCCCGAGCCCTTAGGCGCAGAGGTGGAGCCGGCACACGCGGAGGCAGCAAGCAGGCTCGCGCAAGCGAGGGTGGAGATGACAGTCGGACGCACGGCGGTGATCCCATCTGGAGCGAATAGCTGGAGATGGGACGCGCGCCGCCGGGAGCCGGTTCCCGGCGTACGCGGACCGAGTTGTCAGGCTGTGGTGAGCGCACCTGCGTCCACCACACCCTGACAAGTCGGTTGGGAGACCCAACTACGCTGATGAGGGTCGGTTGACGAGAGGGTGCAGCGCACATGAGCGACACGAAGGATGAGACCAAGGGGTCGTACGTCGAGTCGGGCAAGGACTTCGAGCGCGACTCGAACTACATCACCACCCGGATCACCGAGGACGCCCGCGACGGCTACCCCGTCGAGCCCGGGCGCTACCGGCTCGTCGTGGCGAGGGCCTGCCCCTGGGCCAACCGGGCGATCATCGTACGACGCCTGCTCGGGCTCGAGGACGTCATCTCGATGGGCATCTGCGGCCCGACCCATGACGAGCGGAGCTGGACGTTCGACCTCGACCCCGGCGGCGTCGACCCGGTCCTCGGCATCGAGCGGCTGCAGGACGCGTACTTCAAGCGCCACCCCGGATACGAACGCGGCATCACGGTGCCGGCGATCGTCGAGGTGCCGACCGGGGAGGTGGTCACCAACGACTATGCGCAGATCACGCTCGACCTGTCGACGCAGTGGACGCGATACCACCGGGAGGGCGCACCCGACCTCTACCCGGACAAGTGGCGGGACGAGATCGACGAGGTAGCCGAGCTCGTCTTCCAAGATGTCAACAATGGTGTCTACCGGTGCGGTTTCGCCGGCTCACAAGAGTCGTACGAGCGCGCCTACGGTCGGCTGTTCGAACGGCTCGACTGGCTCAGCGAACGCCTTCGCGCCCAGCGATACCTCGTCGGTGACACGATCACCGAGGCCGACGTCCGGCTCTTCACAACCCTGGCCCGTTTCGACTCCGTCTACCACGGCCACTTCAAGTGCAACCGGCAGAAGCTGAGCGAGATGCCGGTGCTGTGGGCCTACGCGCGCGACCTCTTCCAGACGCCGGGTTTCGGTGACACAACAGACTTCGTGCACGTCAAGCGCCACTACTACGTCGTCCACACTGACGTCAACCCGACGCAGATCGTGCCGGCAGGTCCCGACCTCACGGGGTGGCTGACATCGCACGGTCGCGCGGAGCTCGGTGGCCGTCCGTTCGGTGACGGTACGCCGCCCGGGCCGCCGTCCGATGCGGAGACGGTGCCGCCGGAGCACGGCGCCGCTGCCTGACGCAGCTGGCCAGGCACGAACACTAGCCGCGTCCAGCGGCCAGGCTGCTTGGCCATCATGCAGTCACGTCCAGCGGATAAGGTCGGTTGGTTCTAGTCCCGGGGCAGCTTCTTCCAGTGGCCACCACCTGCTTGCCCGCTTTGGCTGGGGAGGCTGAGATGATGGCGCACTCTCCGACGGCGAATCGTACCCAACACTGTCTGGGAGTCACGTTGCTAGCTGGTTAGGACGCAATCTTGCGCAGTTCAGACAACGTATCAAAACGGGAGACTGCAGGCGCTGCGCCTCCTTCAACCGGAACGGCCGGGAACGGGACTCGGTCGCCCTCTACAGGCGACAGGAAGGCGCCGTCCCAAACAACGGGTGTAATGGATGGGTCATATGGAA
>JBPCND010000071.1:0-4803 GCA_051001655.1 Nocardioides sp.
GTTCGAGGGAGGGGACATGACGGTTCCTGTTCGGTTCGGGGCTGTGATGGCCCGGGTTATTTGGTGTTCTGACCGTGGCGGTCGAACCTGAAGGACACCTCAAGAACCGGCTCGGACAGGGTCTTCTTGAGGTGTTCTTCAGCAAACGAAGGGCACACTGTCGATGTGATTGAGCGTGAGTGAGCCTGTGCGGCTCCTAGTCGTCGAGGATGACGAGACGATCCGCGAGAGCCTGCTGCGGTCGTTGGAGGCCGCGGGTTTCGCCGTGCACGCCAGCGTCGACGGATCAGCTCTGGAGACCGTCCTCACCTCCTTCCGCCCGGCCCTGGTGGTCTTGGACTGGATGCTGCCGGGTCGCGACGGACCCGCCCTGGCGCGGGTGGTGCGGGCCCGGTCGACGGCGGGTGTGGTGATGCTGACCGCACGCGAAGCCATCGAGGACCGGCTGCACGGGTTCGAGGTGGGTGTCGATGACTACCTGGCGAAGCCGTTCGTCACCGAGGAGCTGATCGCCCGGATCAACGCGGTGCTGCGTCGGATGGGCGCGATCGCCTCGACCGTGCAGGTCGGCGACCTGGTCATCGACGAAGAGGCCGGGATCGTCGAACGCGCAGGGGTCCGCCTCGCCCTGACGGCCACGGAGTTCCGGCTGCTGAACTACCTGGCCGCCCATCGCGACCGGGTCTTGTCCAGTACTCAGATCCTCACCCAGGTCTGGGGGTACGAGGAGTACGCCGACAACCTCGTCCAGGTCCACATCAGCGCCTTGCGCCGCAAGATCGAGGAACACGGTGACCGGCTCATCCACACCGAACGAGGACTCGGCTACGCACTGAGGACGCCGCCCCCATGCACTCCCCCGTGACCGGCCCCATACCCCCCCGCCGAAGCCGCGATGTCCGAGCCAGTGCCCGCAAAGGTTTGCAGACACCTTCGCTGCGGCGGCGGGTGACCTGGGTGGTCCTCGCCCTCTTGGCCGCGATGATCCTGCTCCTGGCGGTGCTGACCGACCTTGTGCTCGGCAACCGGCTTGAGGACCAGCTCCGGCAGCGACTGGTGGATCGGGCCGGGGTTGCCGCAGCGCTGGTCGACCAGGTCGCGCCCCGCGACCTGGCCCGCCGTCTCGAAGGCGAAGGAGTCTCGGTCGTGCTCCGCACTGCCGACGGCGAGGTCTACGCCGAAGGCCCCCTCGCCGCTGCCGCGCTCCGAGACGACAACGACATTGCCGAGCGGCAACCCGAGCCTGGGGGACCCGAGGGGCCGGGCGGGGGGCCCGGCCCACCGGGACCCGGAGGCCTGGCCGGAGGACCGGGACCGGAGGCAGCCGTCGTCGAGGAGGGCGACATCCTCTCGGTCACCTCGACGCTCGACGACACCAGCACAATCGAGCTGGTCGCGAACGCCGCCGACGTGCGTCGCACCCAGGGCCAGGTCCGCCTCGCGTTCGCCGTGGCCGCCCTCGTGGTGCTGGTCACTGCCGCCTTCGTGGTGCCGCTCGTCGTCGGCCGCGCTCTCTCCCCCCTTGAACGGATCACCCACATCGCCCGTTCCATCACCCGCGGTGACCGCGCCCGTCGGCTGCGTCCGGACCGGCCTGACTCCGAGCTCGGCCGCACCGCTGTCGCCTTTGACGAGATGCTCGACGAGCTCGTCGGGGCCGAACGGCAGGCGATCGCTTCCGAGCGACGGGTGCGGGCCTTTCTATCCGACGCCGCGCACGAGCTCCGCACCCCGATCACCGGAGCTCAAGCGGCCGCTGAGCACGTCCTGCGCAACGACCCGGCTCGCCCAGAGCGGGAGCAGACCCTGCTGAGCCTGATCCGTCAGACGAGCCGCGCCGGAAGGCTCGTCGGCGACATGCTGATGATGGCGCGCATCGACCGCGGACTCACCCTGGACCTGCAGTCGGTCGACCTCCTGGAACTGGCCCGCGGAGTAGCCGCCGCCCGGACCCTGGAACATCCAGACGTCGCTATCGGCGTCTACGGTGAGGCGACTCGCGTCCAGGCCGACCGGGATCGCATCGCCCAGATCCTCACCAATCTCATCGAGAATGCCATCCACGCCACCAGCTCCCGGCCGACCGGCCAGGAGGCGCGCGTCGACGTCACCGTCGCCACCGCCCGGACCGCACCTGGAGACGGAGACCGAGACGGAACAACGGTGATCGAGGTCGCCGACAATGGTCCTGGAGTACCCCCCGAGGACCGAGAACGCATCTTCGACAGACTCACCCGACTCGACGGGGCGCGGGCCGCGCGCTCCGGCGGTGTGGGGCTTGGCCTCCCCATCGCCCGCGGCCTCGCCCGCGCCCACGGAGGCGACCTCACCTGCCCAGCGCCTGCGCACCATGGGGCACTGTTTCGGCTCACGCTGCCGGGCAGACCCGCGCCCGAGTGATCACCATCCGGATCCGGAGACGCACGCCGTGCTCGCGGAAGGATCAGGCGGGAGACCCCGGCGTGGCCGAACTCGGTACGACTGGCCGAGTCGACTCTAGGCTGGGCGGCATGGCGGAGCGCGGCGGAGTTCTGTGGAGGCCCACGTGGTTCGGCAGCATTCGGGTGCGCTTGGTCCTCACCATGGTTCTCCTATTGTCATTTTCCTCGCTGGGTTCGATCGTGCTGATCCGGATCGCGCTGCTGGAGGAACTCGATCAGGAGATCCAGACCCAGCTGGAACAAGAGGCCGAGGAGTTCCGACTCCTGGCCAGCGGCACCGACCCAGTGACCGGCGAACCGTTTGGGGATGACGTCGGCGCGATCTTCGATGTCTACTTCGCCGGTGAGGTGCCGGACGAGGGCGAGACGATTCTGGCGTTCCTCGACGGCGAGCTCTACTTGAGCCGCCGTGCCCAGGGTGCCGCCAAGCCCGGCGAGCTGGACGCGGCGATCGACTACTGGCTCTCGCTGAAGGGGCCGGAACGCGGGACCACCGACACCCCTGCCGGGTCCGCCACCTACGTGGCGCTGCCGGTAGCAGGCGAACCGGACGGCCTGTTCGTCGTGGCGAACTTCCCTGCCTTCGAACAGAGTGAGATCGACCAGGCAGTCAGGACTGCACTCGGCGTCGCGCTCGCCGAAATCGTCGTCGGGTCGCTGCTCGCGCTGATGTTGGCAGGCCGAATCCTGCGACCCCTGCGACAGCTGGCCGGCACCGCGCTGTCCGTCCAGGACTCCGACTTGAGCCGACGCATCCCGCTGTCTCGCCGAGGAGAGGCCTCACAGATCGCGGGGGCTTTCAACGCGATGCTCGATCGCCTACAGCACTCGTTCGAGACCCAACGCCGGTTCCTCGATGACACCAACCACGAACTGCGCTCCCCGATGACGGTGATCCGAGGACACCTGGAGCTGCTGGAAATCTCCTCTTCAGTCGAGGAGCGCCTCGAGACGGTCGAGCTGGTCCTCGACGAGGTGGACCGCGTCACTGCCCTGCTCGGCGACCTCACCCTGCTCGCCCACGCCGAACAACCCGGCTTCGTCCGGCGCGAGCCCACCAACTTGCGCGAGCTCATCGTGAGCGTGCACAGAAAGTGCACCGCACTCGGCGATCGTGCGTGGATCGCGGAGCCACCGGATCATCTGATGGCAACCGTGGACCGGCAACGAATCACTCAGGCCCTGATCCAGCTCGCATCCAATGCCGTCCGATACACAGGGCCAGGTGACACGATCCGGATCGGTGGCTCCGCAGGCCCAGATGGGATCCACCTGTGGGTCGACGACTCCGGACAAGGCGTGGCCCCCCAGGACAACGAGACGATCTTCGCCAGATTCGCACGCGGCCGGTCCCCGGACACCGACCACCCTGGTCGCGGGCTCGGCCTGGCCATCGTCTCGGCGATCGCACACGCACACCATGGACAGGTGCGCTTGGTGCCGAAGCAAGGGCCGGGAGCCAGATTCGAGATCCACCTCCCCCGAGACCCGAACCTCGAGGCCTCTGGACCGTCGGACTTCGAGCCCGCCTGACTCACCTCAGAATCTGCGGCCGTCCCGAGATCCCAGGGGTGTTCACCTAAGAAGTCTCTCATCGGGCCTTCATCTCCTCTTAATCCGGCGTTGGGACATTCTTAACCTGTCCCGATGAAAGGCCCCCGATGTCCACTGCCTCCGTCACCATCCTGATTCTCGGCTGCGACCTGTTGGCGATCACGCTGCTCGCCTATGGCGTGTACTTCCGCCGGCATCGCCGCCGGGACATGCTGATCGCCTACCTCTCCCTGAACGTGGGTGTACTCGCGGTCACGATGGTCCTCGCCCAGGCATCGGTCGCGGCCGGTCTCGGGCTGGGCCTGTTCGGTGTGCTCTCCATCATCCGGCTCCGCTCCTCCCAGCTCACCCAGGAGGAGGTCGCCTACTACTTCGCGGCCCTGGCGCTCGGTCTGGTGGCCGGCTTGATGCCGAGCCCGTGGTGGGTTGCGCCTCTGGTCAGCGGGCTCGTGGTGCTGGTGATGTTTGTAGCAGACCATCCTCGCCTGTACTCCAACAATCGTCAGCAGGAAGTGGTCCTCGACGCCGCGATCAGCGACGAGAACGAGCTGCGTCGCCGGCTGGAGCGCCTGCTCAATGCCGATGTGCAGCAGGTCATCGTCTCTCAAACCGACCTGGTCAGGGATGTCACGGTGGTCGACGTGCGGTACCGCGTCCGCGCTACGCCCAGTGCGGCTCCCGACGAGGTCATCGAACCCGTGCTCACGACCACGCCGGTCCCGGCAGCGGCGGTTGCGCCATGACCCGCGCAGAAGTGGTCCGGCCGCTCTCGGCGGCCGCGGCCCTCCGCAGCCAGTAAGTTCGGCTC
>JBPCND010000072.1:0-43140 GCA_051001655.1 Nocardioides sp.
ATCGCGCAGGCCAAGGGTGAGCTGGTCGAGTCGCTGCCGGTCGACGGGGTGGCGGTCCTCAACGCCGACGACGTGAGGGTCGCGGCGATGGCCGACCGGACGCAGGCGACGGTGCGCACCTTCGGCGAGTCCGGCCACGCCGCCGTACGCCTTGCGGATCTCGCCCTCGACGCGACCGGGCGACCCGAGTTCGACCTCGTCGCCGACGGGCAGACGGCGCACGTCCGGCTCCGACTGCTCGGCGAGCACCAGGCCGGCAACGCCACAGCCGCAGCCGCTGTCGCGACGGCCCTCGGGATGGACCTCGGCGCGGTGGCTGAGGCGCTGTCGGCCTCGACCAACGTCTCCCGGTGGCGGATGGAGGTCCACGAACGCGCCGATGGGGTGACGGTGGTCAACGACGCCTACAACGCGAACCCCGACTCGATGCGTGCGGCTCTCAAGGCGTTGGCCGCTCTCGGCAAGGGGCGTGGTGGTGCCCGCACGGTCGCTGTGCTCGGGGAGATGCGTGAGCTCGGCGAGTCGAGCCGGGAGGAGCACGACACGGTGGGCAGACTGGCCGTGCGACTGGGGATCTCCCAGCTCCTGGTGGTGGGTGAGCCGGCGCGGCCGATCCACCGGGGTGCATGCCTCGAAGGCTCCTGGGGCAAGGAGTCTGTGTTCGTGCCCGACCACGGCGCGGCCCTGGCCTGGCTGCGGGAGTTCCTCGTGCCGGGCGACGTGGTGCTCGTCAAGGCGTCGCGCGCCGATGCGCTCGAACGGGTCGCCGAGGCACTGCTCGAGGAGGAGAACGGTCGATGAGGGCGATCCTGCTCGCAGGTGGCCTGTCGCTGCTGTTCACCCTCCTCGGCACCCGGGTGGCGATCCAGGTGCTGGCGGCCAAGGGCTATGGCCAGCTGATCCGGGACGACGGCCCCACCACCCACCACACCAAGCGCGGCACCCCGACGATGGGCGGCCTGGTGATCATCAGCTCGGTGGTGCTGGCCTACGCGCTGGCCAAGCTGATCACCCAGGACCTCCCGACCTGGTCGGGCGTCCTGCTGCTCCTGCTGCTCGCGGGCATGGGGACAGTGGGCTTCCGCGACGACTACATCAAGCTCGTCAAGCAGCGCAGCCTCGGCTTGCGCAGCAAGGCCAAGATGGCCGGTCAGACCCTCGTCGCGGTCGGCTTCGGTGCGTTGGCCCTGACCCGGCCCGACGAGCGCGGCAACACCCCGGCGTCGACGGCGATCTCGTTCACCCGCGACATGGAGCGCTGGACGCTTCCGGCCGCCCTGGTCGTCGTACTCTTCCTCGTGATAATCGCCGGAGCCAGCAACGCCGTGAACCTCACCGACGGGCTCGACGGACTCGCCACGGGTGCGTCCACGATGGTGTTCGGTGCCTACACGTTGGTGAACATCTGGCAGAACAACCAGTCCTGCGGGGTCAGCCCCGGACCGAACTGCTACGAGGTGCGTGACCCGCTCGACCTTGCCGTGATCGCCTCGGCGCTGACCGGGGCGTGCTTCGGTTTCCTGTGGTGGAACGCCTCCCCGGCCAAGATCATCATGGGCGACACCGGGTCGCTCTCGCTCGGCGGGGCGCTGGCCGGGCTGGCGATCCTGACCCGGACCGAGTTCCTGCTCGCGATCCTGGGCGGGCTGTTCGTGATCATCACGATGTCGGTGATCGTGCAGGTCGGCTACTTCAAGATCAGCGGCGGCAAGCGGATCTTCCGGATGGCGCCGCTCCAGCACCACTTCGAGCTCAAGGGCTGGGACGAGATCACCATCGTCATCCGGTTCTGGATCATCACCGGTCTGTGCGTCGCCACCGGACTCGGGGTGTTCTACGCCGAGTGGGTGTCGAACGTATGACGCCCCCCGCCGAGACCCCCGAGTCCCCCGAAACCCCCGGAACCCCCGAGTCGGCGCGTCTGCACGTCGAAACCCGGCCGAGTCGGCGCGTCTGCACGTTGACGCAGGTCCGCGATCGTTCGCGACCGGATGCTCTTCGGCGCCGGGACCACCTCGGATCAGGTCTTCCGGAGCCGGCCCCGTGGTGGGGTTGTGGGCGTGCGGACGTGCCGACTCGGCGGGTTGTGGGTGTGCGGACGCGCCGACTCGGCGGGTTATGAGCGTGCGGACGCGGACGGGGGCGCCTGGTGAGCGACCCGGGCTCCCTCGGCCGGACCAGCTCCTGGGCGGGTGTCCGGGCGGTCGTCATCGGCATCGGTGTCTCGGGGTTCGCGGCGGCCGACACCCTGCTGCACGTCGGCGCGCACGTCACCGTGCTGGCCTCGTCGGCATCTCCCGCGCAGCAGGAGAAGGCCACGCTGCTGGAGATCCTCGGGGCAGAGATCCGGATCGGCACCTCGCACGGCCTGCCCGACGACGTACATCTGGTCGTGACCTCGCCCGGGGTGCCGCCGAGTGCGCCGGTGCTCGTCGCGTCGTACTCCCGCGGCGTCCCGGTGTGGGCGGAGGTGGAGCTGGCCTGGCGACTCCGGGACCCCGAACATCCGGGGACGTGGCTCTGCGTCACGGGCACCAACGGCAAGACCACCACCGTGCAGATGCTCGACGCCATCCTCAAGGCAGACGGCGCCAACAGCATCGCCTGCGGAAACGTGGGTCTGCCGCTCGTCGAGGCCGTCATGGACCCCGAGCCCTATGCGGTGTACGCCGTCGAGCTCAGCAGCTTCCAGCTGCACTACACGAACACGATGGCCGCCGAGTCGGCAGCCGTCCTCAACGTCGCGGAGGACCATCTCGACTGGTACTCCTCCCGGTCGGACTACGCGGCCGACAAGGGCCGGATCTACGAACGGGTGCGCAACGCCTGCGTCTACAACGTCGCCGACCCGCTGACCGAGAGGCTGGTGCGCGACGCCGAGGTCGCGGAGGGTGCCCGGGCCATCGGCTTCACCCTCGGCACACCGGGCGTCGGCATGGTCGGCCTGGTCGAAGACGTGCTTGCCGACCGCGCCTTCATCGACGAGCGCGGCGACAGTGCGGCCGAGCTCTGCACGCTGTCCGACCTCGCCTCACCCGCACCTCACGTCGTCGCCAACGCACTCGCGGCGGCGGCACTGGCCAGGTCGTACGGCGTCGCGACCACCTCGGTCCGCGACGGCCTGCGCGCCTTCGTGCCGGACGGCCACCGCATCGCCGACGTGGCGGTCGTCGACGAGGTCCGGTGGGTCGACGACTCCAAAGCCACCAACCCGCACGCGGCCGCCTCGTCCTTGCAGGCCTACGACCGGGTCGTCTGGGTGGCCGGTGGTCTGGCGAAGGGCGCATCGTTCGACGACCTCGTCATCTCGGTGTGGGACCGTCTGCGGGGAGTCGTCCTGATCGGACGCGACCGCAGGGTGCTCGCCGACGCCCTGGCCCGTCATGCCCCCGCTGTCCGGGTGGTCGAGGTCGAGGGCGGGGACGGGCCGGGTGCGGAGAGAGTCATGGACCGCGTGGTCGCAGCGGCCGCCGACCTGGCTGAGCCCGGGGACACCGTCCTCCTCGCCCCCGGGTGCGCGTCCATGGACATGTTCGCGGACTACGCGGCCCGGGGCGATGCCTTCGCCGAGTCGGTCCTCCGCCTCCGTGGGCATAAAAGCTAGTCATCCGGGCTGGGCGTGCGGAGGGCGACACGCGAGGCGATGTCCGGCTGATCGGGGCCGGGGCCGGGGACACTTTGTCAGGGGACCGCGATGGCGGGTCCACAGACATGTTCGCGAAGAGTGGCGGGAGGACGAACGTTTGAGCGCCACGACAGGGGAGCGGTCCCGAGGACGTACGCCGAGCCACTCGTTCTCGGGGTGGCTCAACGCCGGCAAGGAGGCGCTCGACCGGCCGTTGACGTCCTACTACCTGTTGCTCGGCGCCTCAACGCTGCTGCTCACCCTCGGGCTGATGATGGTGCTGAGCGCCTCCAGCGTCTACTCGTTCATCAAGTTCGACGGCGACAGCTACTACATCTTCCGTCGCCAGCTCACCTGGGTGCTGCTCGCCCTGCCCATCGCGTTCGCTGCCTCGCGCCTGCCGCACCGGGTGATCCGATGGTTCGCATGGCCAGGCGTCGTCGCGGCGCTCGCCGCCCTGGCCCTGACCCAGACGAAGCTGGGCGTCGAGGTCAGCGGCAACCAGAACTGGCTCGCGATCGGTCCGCTGCGGCTGCAGCCATCGGAGCTCGCGAAGCTCGCCGTGATCTTGTGGTGTGCAGACCTCTATGCCCGCAAGGAGAAGCTGCTCGGTGACTGGCGTCACGTGCTGATGCCGATGCTGCCCGTGACCGGCCTCGTGATCGGGCTCGTCCTGCTCCAGCGTGACCTCGGCACCGCCCTGGTCCTCTTCGCCATCGTGCTCGGGATGCTGTGGGTGGTCGGTGCGCCGGCGCGGCTGTTCGTGCTCGGGCTCACCACAGTCGGGGTGCTCGCTCTGTGGCTGGCCACGACGAGCAAGGAGCGGCTCGACCGTCTGACGAACTTCGCCGACCCGTTCAAGGACTACCAGGGCGCGGGATGGCAGCCGGCGCACGGGCTCTTCGCGATGTCCAGCGGAGGCATCTTCGGCAAGGGCATCTCCGGCAGCCAGCAGAAATGGGGCAACCTGCCGGCGGCCCACACGGACTTCATCTACGCCGTGCTCGGTGAGGAGCTGGGCTTGGTCGGCACGCTTCTGGTGCTGGCACTGTTCCTCACGATCGCCTACGCGGGCTTCCGGGTGGCGCTGCGCACGAAGGACCCGTTCGTCCGCTACATGTCCGCCGGCATCACCATCTGGCTCACCGTGCAGATGATGATCAACGTCGGGATGGTGCTCGCCCTGCTGCCGGTGATCGGCATTCCGATGCCACTGGTCTCCTACGGCGGCTCGGCGCTGCTGCCGTCGCTGGTGGCCTTGGGACTGCTGCTCTCCTTCGCACGCTCGGAGCCGGGTGCACAGGCCGCGTTGCGGGCCCGCCGGCGACGTCGTACCCCTGCCGGGGTGACCGCCGGAGGTGGCCTCCCTCGGCGGGCGCGATGATGGTCGTGCACCGGTTCGTACAGTCAGCTCAGAAGGACATCGCATGAAGGTCCTCCTCGCCGGAGGCGGCACCGCAGGACACACCTCGCCGTTGCTCGCCACCGCGGACGCGTTGCGCCGGATCGACCCCGACATCGAGGTGACTGCCCTCGGCACCCTCCGCGGACTCGAGACCCGGGTGGTGCGGGAGGCCGGGTACCCACTCGAGCTGATCCCACCGGTGCCCTTGCCCCGCCAGCCCAACGTGGACCTGTTGCGTGTGCCATTCCGGCTCCGGGCCGCCGTCGCGGGAGCCCTCGAGGTCGTCGACCGGATCGCTCCTGACGTCGTCGTAGGCTTCGGCGGCTACGTCTCGGTCCCGGCGTATCTCGCCGCACGACGACGCCGGCTGCCCCTCGTCGTGCACGAGGGCAACGCCCTGCCCGGTATCGCCAACAAGCTCGGCGCGCGGGTCACCGATCACGTGGCGACGAGCTTCCCCGACACACCGCTGCGCCATGCGCACTACGTCGGCCTGCCGATCCGTCGAATGATCTCCACCCTCGACAGGGATGCGCTGCGGACCCGTGCGCGGGAGACCTTCGGGCTCGACCCGGACCTGCCGACGCTGCTGGTGACGGGCGGCTCGCAGGGCGCCCGGCGGCTCAACCAGTCCGTCTCGGCGTGCGCGTTCGCGTTCGCCGCGGCCCGGGTCCAGGTGCTGCACGTGGTGGGCCCAGCCGGTGAGGCGACTCCCGAGCGAGGAGAGGGCGCGCCGCCGTACGTCGTCGTGCCGTACGTCGACCGGATGGACCTGGCCTACGCCGCGGCCGATCTCGTGGTGTGCCGGGCGGGTGCGAACACGGTGACCGAGGTCGCCGCCGTCGGCCTGCCCGCCGTCTTCGTCCCGCTGCCGATCGGCAACGGCGAGCAGGCACTCAACGCACGACCGGTCGTCGACGCCGGGGGCGGCCTGCTCGTGCAGGACGCCGTCTTCACGCCGCAGTGGGTGGAGGCCACCGTGCCTGCGCTGGTCTCCGACCCGACCCGGCTGGCCGAGATGTCAGCGGCTGCCTCCGGTCTGATCCCCCGCGACGCCGACGACGTGCTCGCGCGGATCATCCTCGCAGCCGGCGGGGACGGTTCCGGAGGCCGAGCGTGAAGGTCCCGGTCCCCGACGTCCTGCTCCCGGCCGACCGGCTCGGACGCGTGCACTTCGTCGGCATAGGCGGCGCCGGGTTGTCCGGGATCGCCCGCATCATGCTGGCCCGCGGCATCTCGGTGAGTGGCAGCGACGCCAAGGACTCGGCGACGCTGGAGTCTCTCCGCGCACTGGGCGCGCGCTGCCACGTCGGCCATGCCGCCAAGCAGGTGCGCGACGTCGACACCCTGGTCGTCTCGACCGCGGTGCGAGAGGACAACCCCGAGGTCGCGGAGGCGAGGGCACAAGGACTGAGTCTGCTTCCACGGTCGGCGGCGTTGGACTCGGTCATGCAGGGACGCACCGTGGTTGCCGTGGCCGGCACCCATGGCAAGACGACGACGACGTCCTTGCTCACGGTGGCACTGCAGCACTGCGGCGCCGATCCTTCGTTCGCGATCGGTGGCGACCTCAACGAGTCAGGTGCCAACGCACACGACGGCAGCGGCGACATCTTCGTCGCCGAGGCGGACGAGAGCGACGGGGCCTTCCTCGTCTACTCCCCCTTCGGCGCGTTGGTCACCAACGTGGGGGCCGACCATCTCGACAACTACGGCACCGAAGAGAACTACCACCTGGCCTTCACCGCTTTCCTGGACCGGATCGACCCGGCCGGCTTCCTGGTGGCATGCCTGGACGACGACGGTGCGGCGAACCTTGCGGGGCAGGCCCGGGCGCGTGGCCTCCGGACCGTCGGGGTGGGGGAGTCGGGCAATGCCGACCTCCGCGCCGAGGGGTTGAGCTTCGCCGGGTCGACCTCGAGGTTCACCGTCGTCGACCGAGGTAGGCGGCTCGGTGAGGTCACGCTGCAGATCCCGGGTCGCCACTATGTCCTTGACGCCCTCGGCGCGCTGGGCGCAGGGCTCCGGCTGGGG
This sequence comes from Nocardioides sp., assembly GCA_051001655.1. Lineage (GTDB taxonomy): Bacteria > Actinomycetota > Actinomycetes > Propionibacteriales > Nocardioidaceae > Nocardioides_B. The sequence goes on from JBPCND010000072.1 coordinate 7,065, forward strand.
TTCGCGTTCGCCGACCTGCGCCGCGGGCTCGAGGCCTTCAGTGGCACCCGGCGCCGGATGGAGCTGAAGGGCGAGGTCGCAGGCGTCCGCGTCTTCGACAGCTACGCCCACCATCCCAACGAGATCGCGGGCGATCTGCAGGCCGCACGATCGCTGGCCGGTGAGGGTCGTCTGGTGGTCGCGTTCCAGCCCCACCTGGTGTCTCGTACCAAGATCTTCGGGCCGGCGATGGGCGTTGCCCTGGGAGCGGCCGATGCGGTGGTCGTGATGGACGTCTATGTCGCCCGGGAGGACTCCGAGCCCGGAGTCAACGGCGCGATGGTGGCGGCGCACGTGCCCTTGCCGGCCGAGCAGGTGTTGTTCGAACCGTCGTGGTCGGCGACCCCGCAGGCGCTGGTGGACCGGGCTGAGCCCGGTGACCTGGTGCTGACACTGGGCGCCGGTGACGTCACACTGGTCGGGCCAGAGGTGCTCAACCTGCTCGGTGAGCGAGAGCGCCCGGCCGACGCACCGGCCGACGCATCCGACGCCGCCGTGAGGCCGAAGGTTTCTGATGCCCACGCCGACTGACGCTCCGAAGGTGACCGAGGAAAAGCGCGTCCTCGGGATCGCCCGGAAGCGCTTCGCCCGCCGGCAGTGGGCTCGACGCTGGCTGGCCTGGCGAGTGGTGTTGGGCATCGTGCTGATGCTGTCCCTGGTGGTCGGCACAGTCTGGCTGTTGTTCTTCTCGACGAGACTGGCGGTCACCGGCGTACGGGTCGAGGGGGCAGGAGTCCTGGATCCCCGTGAGGTCCGCATGCAGGCGGCGGTGCCGATGGGCTCTCCGCTGGCCACCGCGGACCTCGAGGCGATCGCGGCTCGGGTGGAGCAGCTCTCTCCCGTGCTCGACGCCGACGTGTCACGTGCCTGGCCGGACCAGATCCGGATCGACGTCACCGAGCGGGTGGCCGTGGCCGTGGTCGAGCGCGACGGCGCCGTACGAGGTGTCGACGAGACCGGCGCCGTGTTCCGGAGCTACCCGTCCCGGCCACGGAGCCTCCCCCTGCTGAGCACCGGCCCGGACACGTCTACGGAGGCGCTCGCCGAGTCCACCCTTGTCGTCGGTGCGCTGCCCGCCGACCTCGCTGAGCGGGTCGACTTCGTCGAGGTTCGCACCCTGGACACGATCACGCTGCAGCTGCGGGACGGGCGCAGTGTGGTGTGGGGGAGCGCCGAGGGGTCGGCCGACAAGGCGAAGGTGCTCGAGGTCCTGCTCGAGCAGAAAGCGTCGGCGTACGACGTCAGCGTGCCCGGTCAACCGGTCATCCGCCCCTGAACCACCCACCGGACTCGACGTCAACCCGTGCAGGCGTCGCCGGGGCCGCTGAAGAATTCTCGAAAAAGTGACGCGGTGCGGCGTGTCTTCGCGGAGCGGGGCAGGTCGGCGCCTACTTTCGTTCCTAAGCACGGGGTTGACATAACTATAACCCTCTACTTCAGGGTTAGAGTTCATCGAGATCCCGAGCACTTCCTCATCCGCATACACCGTCTGCCCGATCGCGGGACCCGCACCATCAAACCGGGACCAGCAGGGCAGCCCGAACATCGAGAGGCACCTGCCGTGGCAGCACCGCAGAACTACCTGGCCGTGATCAAGGTCGTAGGTATCGGTGGAGGTGGAGTCAACGCCGTCAACCGGATGATCGAGGTAGGACTCAGGGGCGTCGAGTTCATCGCGATCAACACCGATGCTCAGGCCCTGTTGATGAGTGACGCCGACGTCAAGCTCGACATCGGCCGGGAGCTGACCCGGGGCCTCGGCGCCGGGGCCAACCCGGACGTGGGCGGCAAGGCCGCCGAGGATCATGCCGAGGAGATCGAGGAGGTCCTCAAGGGGGCAGACATGGTCTTCGTGACAGCCGGCGAGGGTGGTGGCACCGGCACCGGTGGCGCGCCCATCGTGGCTCGGATCGCCCGCTCGCTCGGCGCGCTGACGATCGGTGTCGTGACGCGCCCGTTCTCCTTCGAGGGACGCCGCCGCGCCAACCAGGCCGAGGAGGGGATCTCCGGGCTACGCGAGGAGGTCGACACCCTCATCGTCATCCCCAACGACCGACTCCTCTCGATCAGCGACCGCAGCGTCTCGATCCTCGACGCCTTCAAGCAGGCCGACCAGGTGCTCCTCCAGGGCGTCTCCGGCATCACGGACCTGATCACGACCCCGGGTCTGATCAACCTCGACTTTGCCGACGTGAAGTCGGTGATGTCCAACGCAGGCTCGGCCCTGATGGGCATCGGGTCCGCCCGGGGCGAGGACCGAGCGGTCGCTGCCGCGGAGATGGCGGTGTCGAGCCCGCTGCTCGAGGCCTCCATCGACGGCGCCCACGGCGTCCTGCTCTCGATCGCCGGTGGGTCCGACCTCGGACTCTTCGAGATCAACGAGGCCGCTGCCCTGGTGTCCCAGGCTGCCCACGCCGAGGCCAACATCATCTTCGGTGCCGTCATCGACGACGCGCTCGGTGACGAGGTGCGGGTGACGGTGATCGCCGCCGGGTTCGACGGTGGCATGCCGAAGCGGCGGGAGAACGGCACGATTCTGCGCCGTGAGCCCGGCCCGCAGCAGGACCGGTCCGATCCCCGCAACGCTCGACAGCCCGCGGCAGCCCGTGCGCCGGAGCCGGCAGCACCTGCGGGCATCACTCCGGGGACCGGGCAACCCGTTCCGGTGGGTCGTGTCCAGCCGGCTGCGGCCGGCCAGCAGGTGCGGCAGCCCCGTCAGCTCCAGTTCGACGACGACCTGGACGTCCCCGACTTCTTGAAGTAAGGACGCCTGTTGTTCGCCTACCAGGCTTCGAACGGCACGGTAGACGTCGCGTTCACGGACCGCCACGGAGGAGTCAGTGGCGGTCCGTACGCGTCCCTGAACCTCGGGTACGGCGGCGCGGACCATCGGGACACGGTTCAGGAGAACCTGGACCTGGTGGCCCATGCCTTGGCTGCCCGGGACGACGGCACCGACCCGGATCGCGCTTTCGACCTCCCGCCGGGGACGCCGCTTCCGGTCGTGGTCGGGATGCGCCAGGTGCACGGTTCAGACGTCGCGGTCATCGACGTCCGGGCGACGCTGCCGATACGGGAGCAGGACCCGGTCGCGGACGCGCTGGTCACGGCCGTGCCCGGGGTGATCTTGATGGTGCGGGCCGCCGACTGCGTGCCGATCCTCCTGGCCGACGTCGCGCGAGGGGTGGTGGGGGCGGTGCACTCGGGCCGGCCCGGACTCGTGGCAGGGGTGGTTCCCTCGGCGGTCGCCGCGCTTCGAGAGCAGGGAGCGCGGCGGCTCGTCGCCTGGGTCGGTCCCCATGTGTGTGGTTTCTGCTACGAAGTGCCGCAAGACATGCGTGCAGCGGTGGTCGGTGTCGTCCCGGAGTCCTTCGCCGAGACGTCCTGGGGGACCCCCTCGCTCGACATCGGGGCAGGCGTCCTTGCCCAGCTCCGCTCAGCCGGGGTCGACGACGTGGTGGTGACCGGCCGCTGCACCCGCGAGGACGAGGACCTCTTCTCCTACCGCCGGCAAGGTCCTCGATCGGGCCGTCTCGCCGGCCTCGTGTGGGTGCGGCCATGACGGTCCCCGGCACCAGCGCCGGGCGACGTGAGGAGCTCGCCCGCAACCTCGAGATCGTCCGGGACCGGATCGGCGCCGCCTGCCGGGGGGCCGGCCGCTCGCCCGATGAGGTCACGCTCACGGTGGTGACGAAGTTCTTCCCGGCGTCCGACGTACACCTGCTTGCGGAGCTCGGGGTCGTTGACGTCGGGGAGAACCGTCAGCAGGAGGCCGAGGCGAAGATCGCGGCCTGTGCGGGACGGGGTCTGCGTTGGCACTTCGTCGGCAGCCTGCAGAGCAACAAGGCCGCGGCGGTCGCACGCGATGTCGACGTCGTCGAGTCCGTGGACCGCGCCAAGCTCCTTCCTGGGCTCTCCCGGGGCGCACACGAGCGCGATGCGTTGCTCGACTGCCTGGTGCAGGTGGACCTGGACCCGGACGCCGACGCTGGTTCCGGTCGCGGCGGTGCGGCACCGGCCTCCGTGGTGGAGCTTGCGGAGCAGCTGACTGCCGTGGACGGTCTCCGGCTGCGTGGCCTGATGGCGGTCGCACCCCCGGACCTGGACCCGCGCCCGGCTTTCGAGAAGCTGGTCCGGCTGGCCGAGGAGGTCCGCCGCGTCGACCCCACGGCGACCTGGGTCTCCGCAGGGATGAGCGGCGACCTGGAAGCGGCGGTGAAGTCGGGCGCGACACACGTGCGGATTGGCTCTGCGGTCCTCGGGGCGAGGCCTCCGCTCGGGTAGGGTCGGGCTCGTCGCAGCCGCTCCATCCACGGGGCGCCGATGCACCGGAAGGGCAAGAGTCATGGGCAGCGCGATGCGCAAGATGGGTGTCTATCTGGGCCTGCTCGAGGACACCGAGCGCTATGACGACTACGACGACGACTACGACGATGCGCCCCGCCGTCAGGACTCCCAGTCCGACCGGTCCGACCGGTCCGACCGGGCTGGCCGTTCTGACCAGGGTCGATCCGCCACGGTGGCCAGCATGGCTGAGCACCGTCGTCCGCATGCGGCAGCGGTGGGCACGGTCGCCGAGCTGTCCAGGATCACCACGTTGCACCCTCGCACCTACAACGAGGCCCGCACCATCGGAGAGAACTTCCGCGACGGCACACCGGTGATCATGAACCTCTCCGAGATGGACGACTCCGACGCCAAGCGCCTCGTGGACTTCTCCGCGGGTCTGGTCTTCGCCACGCGCGGCACGATCGAGCGGATCACCAACAAGGTGTTCCTGCTCTCACCGGCCAACGTGACGGTGGCTGCCGAGGACAAGCAGCGGATCGCCGAAGGCGGGTTCTTCAACCAGTCCTGAGCTCGGCCGGCTGCGTTGCGGGTGTGGCGGTGAGCGCTGGGGTTTCGGCGGCTCGTTAGACTCCGGCAGCGTGACAGTCGTTGGCTCATTCATCGACCTGGTCCTGTTCCTCTTCCTGGCGCTGATGCTGATCCGCCTGGTCGTGGACTGGGTGCAGGTGTTCGCCAGATCATGGACCCCCAAGGGGCCCGTGCTGGTGGTGCTCGAGGTCGTCTACTCGGTCACCGACCCGCCGATCATGTTCGTCAGGCGCTTCGTCCCGCCACTCCGGATCGGAAGCGTGGCCCTCGACACAAGCTTCCTGATCGTGCTGGTGGTCGTCTACCTGCTGCGCATCCTGAACCGCCAGATCTTCCTGGCGTCCTGACCCGTTCCGACACCGGTACGACCGGGCACGTCGGTCCGCCTGGTGTCTGTTGCGGGTGTGACGGGACGGGGTCGACACCGATAGGGTGCCGGGGCAAGGACGTCGTCGAACCCCGTGCGCGGGCGCGCACAGATTCGGAGTACGGTGACGTGACGCGACGTCGGACGTCGTGGACCACAGACGACTATGAGACAAAGGGTGAGGTCATGCCGCTGACGCCTGAGGACGTGAGCAACAAGCGCTTTACTCCGGTGCGCCTGCGCGAGGGCTACGACATGGGTGAGGTCGACCAGTTCCTCGACGAGGTGGAGTCCGAGCTCTCGCGGCTGACCCGGGAGAACGACGACCTCCGCGGCAAGCTGTCCACCGCACAGGAGGGCGGCTCGCCCGCCCCGGCGCCGGTAAGGGAGACGCCCAAGGCGTCGGAGCCTGTCCGTGCACCCGAGCCCGCCCCGAGGGCCGCACCGGTCGAGCCAGTCAAGGTCGCCACGATCGGGGAGGCATCAAGCGCCGCCGCCCGGCTGCTCGAGATCGCCACGCGCAACGCCGACGAGCTGGTGGGCGAGGCCAAGGAGCAGGCCGACAAGATCGTCGGGGAGGCTCGCACCAAGTCCGAGCGCCTCGAGAGCGAGGCCAAGGTCAAGTCCGACCGGCTCGAGTCCGACGCCCGGACCCGTTCCCAGATGCTCGACTCCGAGACCGCGGAGCGCCGCCAGCAGCTGTTCGGCGACCTCGAGAAGGAGAAGGACAAGCTCAACGGCGACGTCGAGAACCTTCGTTCGTTCGAGCGGGAGTACCGCAGCCGGCTCAAGGGCTACTTCCAGCAGCAGCTCGAGTCGCTGGACACCAGCGGCGAGAGCGGCGTGGCCGGCAGCGACCACAGTCCCAAGCGGCTGAAGTCACTGCTCGGCGACGACTCCGAGCACAACAGCTAGGACCCGAGTCCCGCACACGAGGCCGGTGTCCCCCGACGGGGACACCGGCCTCCTGCTTCCTGCTCAGGCCCTGGCGACGGTGAAGACGAGGCCGAGATCGTCGTTGCGTACGGCGCCCTGCCCGGACGCTTCCGGGTTGTCGAACGAACCGGCATCCACCTCGCGCGACTCCATGGCGAGCACCTCGTCGCTGACCATCGCGCCGTGCTCGCGCAGTGCCTGGGCCGTCTCATCTGAGGCCGCCCAGGTCAGCACGATCCGGTCGCTGACATCGAAACCGCTCTTCTTGCGCGCCTCCTGGACCAGCCGGACCACCTCACGGGCGAGTCCGGCCCGCACCAGTGCCGGAGTGAGCTCGAGGTCCAGAGCGACCGTCTCGCCGTGCTCGTTGGCCACCGACCAGCCCTCGCGAGGCCGCTCGGACACGATCACCTCATCGGGGAGCACCTCGACCGACTCGCCTGCGACGTCCACCTCGGCGCGGCCGTCCGCCGCGAGGGCGGCGGCCAGCGAAGACGGATCGGCAGCAGCGATCGCCGCGGCCACCTGAGGAGTCCGCTGCGCGAACCGTTTGCCGAGCGCCCGGAAGTTGCCCTTCGCCGTGAAGTCCACGAGGCCGACGCCGGCGGAGGACAGTGGCTCGACGACGCCGACGTTGAGCTCCTCGGCCACCTCCTGCCGCAGCTCGTCGTCGAGTCGGGACCAGGCTGAAGACGCCACCAGAGCTCGGCTCAGTGGCTGCCGGGTGCGGACCTTGGCGTCGGACCGGGCGGCCCGACCCAGCTCGACCAACCGACGGGTGAGCGCCACCCCCGCCGCGAGGTCGTCGTCGATGAGGCCGCCGTCCACGCGCGGCCACGCCGCCAGGTGCACCGACTCGGGAAGCTCGTGCGACGTGGACCGGAACACGTCCTGCCAGACCCGCTCGGTGATGAACGGAGTGAGCGGTGCCATCAGTAGCGTGACGACGTACAAGCACTCGTGCAGGGTGGCCAGCGCACCGGGGTCACCGGCCCAGAAGCGTCGGCGCGAGCGTCGTACGTACCAGTTCGACAGGTCGTCGACGTAGCCGGCGATCCGAGTGCCGGCGCGCTGGGTGTCGAAGGACTCCAGCGCCTCGGTGACCTCGACCACGAGCCGGTGGGCCTCGGACAACGCCCACCGGTCCAGGACCGGGCGGTCGGCGAGCGGGGGCGCCTCGTTGCCGGGCGTCCACCCGGCCGACCGGGCGTAGAGCACCTGGAAGGACACGGTGTTCCAGTAGGTCAGCAGCACCTTGCGGACGGTCTCCGCGATGGTGGCGTGCCCCACCCGGCGGGCGACCCATGGCGAGCCGGACGCTGCCATGAACCACCGCACGGCGTCGGCGCCATGCTGCTCCATGAGGGGCATCGGCTCGAGGATGTTGCCGAGGTGCTTCGACATCTTGCGGCCGTCCTCGGCCAGGATGTGGCCCAGACAGAGCACCGAGCGGTACGACGACTCGTCGAACACCAGCGTGCCGATCGCCATGAGCGTGTAGAACCAGCCGCGGGTCTGGTCGATCGCCTCGCAGATGAAGTCGGCCGGGTAGGACTCCTCGAACCGGCGGGCCGAGTCGGGCTCGTGGGGGAACCCCCACTGGGCGAACGGCATCGAGCCGCTGTCGAACCACGCGTCGATGACCTCCGGCACCCGGCGGGACTCCGCTCCGCAGGATCCAGCGTCCCCACCGGTCGACGGGTGCGGGCAGGTGAACGTGATGTCGTCGACGTAGGGCCGGTGCGGGTCGAGCTCGGACTGGTCGGTCCCGGTCAGCTCGCCGAGCTCGGCGAGGGAGCCCACGCACGTCTGGTGACCCTCGTTGCATCGCCAGATCGGCAGCGGGGTGCCCCAGTAACGGCTCCGGGAGAGGGCCCAGTCGACGTTGTTGTGCAGCCAGTCGCCGTACCGGCCCCACTTGACGCTCTCTGGGTACCAGCTCGTGCGCTCGTTCTCCCGCAGGAGGGCGTCCTTCACCGCCGTGGTGCGGACGTACCACGACGGCTGAGCGTAGTAAAGCAGAGCGGTGTGACATCGCCAGCAGTGCGGGTAGGAGTGCTCGTAGGCGACGTGCCGGAACAGCAGCCCGCGGGTCTCGAGGTCGTTCACGAGGTCGGCGTCGGCGTGCTTGAAGAACTGCCCGCCGACGAGTGGGACCTCCTCGGCGAAGTGGCCGTCGGGCCGCACCGGGTTGACCACCGGCAGCCCGTAGACCCGGCCCACCCTCATGTCCTCCTCGCCGAAGGCGGGGGACTGGTGGACCAGGCCGGTGCCGTCCTCGGTGGTGACATAGTCGGCGAGCACCACGAAGTGCGCCTCCTGGTCGGTGGGGAAGTCGACGAGGTCGAAGGGCCGCTGGTAGGTCCAGCGCTCCATCTCGGTGCCGGGCACGGTGGCCTCGACGGTCCAGCCCTCGCCCAGAGCGTGCTCGAGCAGCGGGGCGGCGACCAGCACCTGCTCGTGGCCGTCGGTGGCGACCACGTAGTCGACCCCTGGGTGCACGGCGACCGCGGTGTTGGACACCAGGGTCCACGGGGTGGTCGTCCACACCAGGAGAGCGGCCCCCGGTCGGTCGGCCGAGCCGGCGTACGGACCCGACGTCAGTGGGAAGCGCACGTAGACCGACGGGTCGGTCACCGTCTCGTAGCCCTGGGCGAGCTCGTGGTCGGAGAGCCCTGTCCCCCAGCGCGGGCAGTACGTCGCCACCCGGTGGTCCTCGACGAGCAGACCTTTGTCATGAATCTGCTTCAGCGCCCACCAGACCGACTGGATGTAGTCCGGCTGCATCGTGACGTAGGGGTCGTCGGTGTCGACCCAGAAGCCCATCCGCTCCGACATCTGCTCGAAGGCGTCCACATGGCGCAGCACCGACTCGCGACAGCTCGCGTTGAACTCCGCGACGCCGTACGCCTCGATGTCGCCCTTGCCGGAGAAGCCGAGCTCCTTCTCGACGGCCAGCTCCACCGGCAGTCCGTGGCAGTCCCAGCCAGCCTTGCGGTCCACGTGGAAGCCCTGCATGGTCTTGAACCGGGGGAAGACGTCCTTGAAGACGCGGGCCTCGACGTGGTGGGTGCCGGGTCTGCCGTTGGCAGTCGGCGGGCCCTCGTAGAACGTCCAGCGCGGCCGGTTGCCGGCGTGGTCCAAGGACTTGTCGAAGGTCTTGTTGTCCGCCCAGAAGTCGAGCACGCCATGCTCGAGCGCCGGCAGGTCGACCTGCGGGGGAACCGGGTTGTACTGCGTCACTGCTCGTCCTTGACCTGATCGTCCCCGGTCGAATGGTCACGGGGACCACCGAGCCGGACTGCGCCGGGTTGAAGGGACGAGGCGGCCACTGGTCGGCCGCTCCGCGGTACCACCCTCCTTGGCGGAGCCACTGTCACGGCCGGTCCGGCGTGTCAGTGCAGAGCCGCCCTCTCACGATCACCGCTGTCGGATCTACCCGCCCATTACTGCTGACCAGCGTGGGCGCTCTTCCGACGGCTCGGGGTGATCTTCGCTCCGGACAACACCCCTGGGCTCTCACCGTCCCCAGGTCGCTGCCGGCTGTGCTCGGAGCTACTCGTCCCGTCGACGCCTTGCGATGGCTCCAGTCTGCCAGATCCCCGGCATCGCTGATCACCGGTTACTGCTGGCGCCTTCGACGTCGGGCATCCCGGGTTCTGGGGAGGATCTCCGTCACCAGGTGCCGGAGATCCTCCCCAAACCGTGACCTCCAGCCGTGAGGGCGGACACATAGGACGGATCACCCCGCGTGGCTTTGTTGTCCGGTCACGGGTTGGGGCATATCCTCGCGGCACGCGTGTGGCAGCTGCCACACGTGGCTTTTCGTATCCGGGTGGATGCGAACCGGCTTCGAGGGGGCCACGGATACGATGGCACGGACGACGGCGCGACAGACCGCGAGCGCGACGGACGCTGCGGCGACTCGGGTAACCTCCGGCGTGAATCGACGCTCCAGCGCGAAAAAGACCGCTCCCGCCACAACGACTGCCGCTCAGAAGACGTCGACCACGAAGGCTGCTCCGGCCACGAAGGCTGCCACCAAGAAGTCCCCTTCGAAGGCCGCTGCGGCGACGAAGACCTCGGTCACGAAGGCTGCTCCGGCCACGAAGGCTCCCGCCAAGAAGGCTCCCGCCAAGAAGGCACCGAGCACGAAGGCCGCATCGGCCGCGAAGGCCTCCGCCAAGACCGCTCCCACCAAGGAAGCCACGGCGAAGAGGGCCGCATCGGCCAAGAAGGCTCCGGCAAGGACCGCGTCCACCAAGAAGGCACCGAGCACGAAGGCCGCACCAGCCAAGAAGGCTCCGGCAAAGAAGGCCGCACCGGCCAAGAAGGCTCCGGCAAAGAAGGCCGCACCGGCCAAGAAGGCTCCGGCGAAGAAGGCCGCACCGGCAAAGAAGACACCTGCAAAGAAGGCCGCACCGGCCAAGAAGGCACGCGCGGAGGCCCCAGCCAGGAAGGCGTCCCAGAAGCGGTTGGCGGTCAAGTCCGACGAGTCCCCGTGGACCAAGGCCGAGCTCAACGAGGTGCGGACCGAGCTTCACCGGGACCGGGACCGCCTGCGTTCGGAGCTCAACATGGCCGAGCACGAGCTGCACGACCTGATGCGTGACGCGGGTGACGGAGCCGGGAACGACCAGGCCGACGTGGGTTCGGCCACGTTCGAACGGGACCACGAGATGACCCTCGCCAACAACGCGAGGGACATGTTGGCGCAGACCGAACGCGCCCTGGCGCGGATCGAGGACGGCAGCTACGGGGTGTGCGAGCAGTGCGGAGAGCCGATCGGCAAGATGCGGTTGATGGCGTTCCCCCGTGCGACACTGTGCCTGCCATGCAAGCAACGCGAAGAGCGCCGCTGATCTCCAGCGACATCGCAGGTCAGCCCGTCTCCGGTCGGTCCAGGACGCGAGCACTACTGCTGTTCTGCGGCGTTGCGGCGATCGGCTACGGCGTCGACCTCGGCACCAAGGAGCTCGCGCTCTCCCGGCTCGACGTCGCCGGCTATGTCCCCGTTGTCGGTGACTGGTTCGGCCTCTTCCTCACCTCGAACAGTGGCGCAGCCTTCAGCCTCGGAACGTCCTACACCCTGGTGCTCACCTGGGTCGCCATCCTTGCGGCGACGGTGACCGTGGTCGTGGCGGCCCGCCGGCTGCGCAGCACCGGCTGGGCGTGGGGCCTGGGCTTCCTGCTGGCCGGAATCCTGGGCAACCTCAGCGACCGGATCCTCCGGGAGCCCGAGCCGATGCGGGGCCACGTGATCGACTTCTTGCGCTTCCCGAACTTCCCGGTGTTCAACGTCGCGGACATCTGTATCAACATCGCGGCCGGGTTCATCGTCGTGCAGGCTCTGCGGGGTGTCCGTGTCGACGGGTCCCGTGAACAACGATGAGCCAGCGCACGGTCACGGTCCCCGACAGCCTGGCCGGTGAGCGGCTCGACGCCGTACTGGCCCGGATGTTCGGCTTCTCCCGGTCTCGGGCGGCTGACCTGATCAGCGATGGGCACGTGCAGATCGACGGCAAGTCCACGGCCAAGTCCGATCGGGTCCATGCCGGCTCGTCGTTGGACGTGGCGATCCCGCCGGTGGTCGACCCGGTCGCCGTCGTACCGGAGATGGTCGAAGGCATCAAGATCGTCCACGACGACGACGCCCTGGTCGTGATCGACAAGCCGGTCGGCGTCGCCGTGCACCCCAGCCCCGGCTGGGCCGGCCCGACCGTCGTTGGCCACCTGTCCGCGGCCGGCTTCAAGATCGCCACCAGTGGCGCCTCAGAGCGACAGGGCATCGTGCAACGGCTCGACGTCGGCACGTCGGGGGTGATGGTGATCGCCAAGTCGGAGTACGCCTACTCGCGGCTCAAGAACGCCTTCCGGCACCGCTCGGTTGACAAGATCTACCATGCGCTGGTGCAGGGACACCCCGACCCGCTGCGGGGAACCGTCGACGCCCCGATCGGCCGGCATCCCAAGCACGACTACAAGTTCGCGGTCATGGGAGACGGCAAGCACAGCGTCACCCACTACGAGACGCTCGAGGCGCACCGGTTCGCGAGCCTTCTCGAGATCCATCTCGAGACCGGTCGCACGCACCAGATCCGGGTGCACATGTCCGCGCTGAAGCATCCCTGCGTCGCGGACCTCACCTACGGCGCCGATCCGGTCCTGGCCAGGCGGGTCGGCCTGGGACGACAGTGGCTCCACGCCGTCGGCCTCGGGTTCGAGCACCCGGAGTCGGGGGACTACGTCGAGTACGTCTCCGACTACCCCGACGACCTCCAGCAGGCGCTCGACGTGATCCGCGATGCCCACTGACCTGACCCTACGAATCGCCGTGCCGCAGGACGCCGCGGCGGTGACCGACCTCTTCCTCGCCGCTCGTGAGGCGGCGTATCCAGCGATGCCGCGAAGCATCCACCCTCCGCACGAGGTTCGCGGGTGGATCGGCGAGGTGCTCGGGGAACGGCCACGGACGATCCCCATGCCGGACGCCCGCGAGACCTGGGTCGCCGAGGACGGCGCTGGCAGCGCGGGCGACAAGGAGCTCGTCGGCTACCTCGTGCTCGACCCGGAGTGGGTTCACTCGTTGTACGTGCGGCCCGACCTCATCGGCGGCGGCATCGGCGCGACGCTGCTCGACCTCGCCAAGTCGCTGCGTCCCGAGGGGTTCGGGTTGTGGGTGTTCGAGACCAACATCGCGGCCCAGGAGTTCTACCGGCGGCATGGGTTGGTCGTCGTACGCCGCACCGACGGGTCCGACAACGAGGAGCGCTCGCCCGACGTGGAGATGGCCTGGTTCGGAACCGAACCGCTCTCGACACTGCGTCGGCGCATCGACGACGTCGACGTCCGGCTCGCCGCTCTGCTGGCCGAGCGGACCGCGCTGACCGCCGCCGTCCAGGACCTCAAGCGGGTGTCCGGCCACCCCGGTCGCGACGCCCGACGAGAGGCAGAGATCGTATCCCGGATGGCCGAGGTGGCCGGTGATCTCGGCCCCGAGCGGATCGGTCGGATCATGGACGCGGTGATCGCCGAGAGCCTCGACGTCGCGGAGCAGACCCGCCCGGGACCCTAGGCGGACTGACCCGCAGGTGTGTCGGTGGGTCCTGCCAGGATCGGGTCCTGAGGTCGCGTAGGCTGACGGATCTTCCCCAGCAGGTCGGGCCGCACCCCCGGGTGTGTCCGTGTCGTAGATGACCGTGTCGGTGTCGAGGCGTCTGGAAGGGGCCGATCACTCCCATGTCCGTTGGGTCCCGAGGCAGTGACTCGTTCGTCCATCTGCACGTCCACACCGAGTACTCCATGCTCGACGGGGCCGCCCGGCTGGGCGAGATGTTCGCACGCACCTCCGAGCTGGGCATGGACGCGATCGCGATGACCGACCACGGCAACGTGTTCGGCGCCTACGACTTCTACTCCCAGGCCAAGGCGGCGGGCATCAAGCCGATCATCGGGATGGAGGCCTACCTCACCCCCGGGACCTCCCGGTTCGAGCGCAAGCGCATCCGGTGGAACAGCGGCGGGGACGACGACGTGTCGGGCAGCGGCGCCTACACGCACATGACGCTGCTGGCCGAAAGCACAGCTGGCATGCACAACCTCTTCAAGCTGTCGTCCCGGTCCTTCATCGAGGGCTTCTATTACAAGCCGCGTGCAGACCGCGAGCTGCTCGCCGAGCATGCCGCCGGCTTGATCGGTACGACGGGGTGCCCGTCCGGGGAGATCCAGACCTGGCTGCGGATCGGCGACTACGACAAGGCCAAGGCGTCAGCGGGCGAGTTCCAGGACATCTTCGGCCGCGACAACTTCTTCCTCGAGCTGATGGACCACGGCCTCGCGATCGAGACGCGGGTCCGCGACGGTCTGCTCCGGCTGTCGAAGGACCTCGGCCTCCCCCCGGTCGCCACCAATGACTCGCACTACACCAACCCCGAGGACGCGTCGGCCCACGAGCACCTGCTCTGCGTCTCCTCGGGAAGCACGATGGCCGACCCCAAGCGGTTCAAGCTCAACGGCGACTCCTATTACATCAAGTCACCGGCGGAGATGCGCGAGCTGTGGGGGGAGCGCAACGGCCTTCCCGAGGCGTGCGACAACACCGTGCTGATCGCCGAGCGTTGCCAGGTCGAGTTCAACGAGTCGGCCAACTACATGCCGCGCTTCCCGTGCCCGTCCGGCGAGACCGAGGAGACGTGGCTGCTCAAGGAGGTCGAGCGCGGGCTCGCGTTGCGTTACCCGGACGGCGTCACCGGCGAGGTCCGCGACCGGATGACGTTCGAGATGGGTGTCATCCTCTCCATGGGATTTCCCGGCTACTTCCTGGTGGTCGCGGACTTCATCAACTGGGCCAAGGAGAACGGCATCCGCGTCGGTCCCGGCCGTGGCTCGGGAGCCGGGTCGATCGTGGCCTATGCCCTGCGGATCACCGACCTGGACCCGCTGGCGCACGGGCTGCTGTTCGAGCGCTTTCTCAACCCGGAGCGGATCTCGATGCCCGACTTCGACATCGACTTCGACGAGCGTAGGCGCGGCGAGGTGATCCGCTACGTCACAGAGAAGTACGGCGACGACCGGGTGTCGATGATCGTCACCTATGGCACCATCAAGGCCAAACAGGCGGTCAAGGACTCCTCCCGGATCCTGGGCTACCCGTTCGCCATGGGTGACCGGATCACCAAGGCGATGCCGGCCGCAGTGATGGGCAAGGACGTCCCGCTCAAGGCGATCTTCGACCCGGCCAACAAGCGCTACGGCGAGAGTGGTGAGTTTCGGGCGCTCTACGAGGCCGATGCCGACGTGAAGAAGGTCGTCGACACCGCGATCGGCATCGAGGGTCTGAAGCGGCAGTGGGGTGTGCATGCGGCCGGCGTGATCATGTCCAGCGAGCCGCTGCAGGACGTCATTCCGGTGCTGCGACGCGAGCAGGACGGCGCGATCATTACGCAGTTCGACTACCCGACCTGTGAGGCCCTCGGCCTGATCAAGATGGACTTCCTGGGTCTGCGCAACCTGACCATCCTCGACGATGCGGTGACCAACATCGCGGCCAACCGTGGCGAGACGATGGTCCTCGAGGATCTCCCTCTCGACGACGCGGCGTCCTACGAGCTGCTCGGGCGGGGCGACACGCTCGGCGTGTTCCAGCTCGACGGTGCGCCGATGCGGTCTCTGCTCCGGCTGATGCGACCCGACGGCTTCGAGGACGTGTCGGCCGTGCTGGCGCTCTATCGTCCGGGCCCGATGGGCGCCGACAGCCACACCAACTACGCCTTGCGCAAGAACGGCAAGCAGGCCATTGTCCCGATCCATCCCGAGCTGGCCGAGCCGCTCGCCGAGATCCTGGAGCCCACCTACGGTCTGATCGTCTACCAGGAGCAGATCCTGGCGATCGCCCAACAGCTCGCCGGCTACACCCTGGGGCAGGCAGACCTGCTCCGCAAGGCGATGGGCAAGAAGAAGAAGGAGATTCTCGACGCGGAGTACGTCCCCTTCTCCGAAGGCATGCGGGAGCGCGGCTACTCAGCTGGAGCGACCAAGGCACTGTGGGACGTGCTCGTCCCGTTCTCCGACTACGCGTTCAACAAGGCACACACCGCGTCCTACGGCCTGATCTCCTACTGGACCGCCTATCTCAAGGCGAACTATCCGGCGGAGTACATGGCAGCCGTCCTCACGTCGGTGAAGGACGACAAGGACAAGATGGCGATCTACCTCAACGAGTGTCGGCGGATGAAGATCCAGGTGCTCCCGCCTGACGTCAACGAGTCCGCGTCGACGTTCACGCCGGTGGGCAACGACATCCGGTTCGGGCTCACCGCGGTCCGCAACGTCGGCTCCAACGTCGTCGACGGCGTCGTCGCCGCTCGGGAGGCGAAGAGCCGCTACACCGACTTCAACGACTTCCTGGAGAAGGTCCCGGTGACGGTGTGCAACAAACGGGTCATCGAGTCGCTTGCCAAGGCCGGAGCCTTCGACTCCTTGTCGCACGGCCGACGCGCTCTGGTGAGCATCCACGAGGAGGCGGTCGACCGCTACGCCACGATCAAGAAGGATGCCTCGGGCGGACAGGACTCGCTCTTCGACGGGCTGGACGAGTCCTCGGAAGCCGCGTTCAGCCTGGCCGTCGACGTGCCGGACCACATCGCCGAATGGGACAAGCAGACCCTCCTCGGCCATGAGCGCGACATGCTCGGTCTCTACGTCTCGGACCATCCGTTGCTCGGCCTCGAGCACCTCCTCTCCGCCGGCACCGACTGCACCATCGGCCAGCTCCTGCTCGACGAGGAGCGACCGGACGGCTCCACGGTGACGGTTTCGGGTCTGTTGACGTCCGTGCAGCGCAAGGTCACCAGGCGGGGCGACACCTGGGCGATGGTGACCCTGGAAGACCTCGAGGGCGCGATCGACGTCCTCCTCTTCCCCAGTGCCTACCAGCTCTCGAGCACGATGCTCAACGAGGACGCCGTCGTCACGGTCAAGGGGAGGTTGTCGCGTTCGAAGGAGCAGCCGGAGCTGCACGGCCACGAGGTGAGCCAACCGGACCTGTCCGACGGACCGTCCGGGCCTGTGGTCATCTCGCTGCCCTCCACCCGCTGCACCCCGCCGGTGGTGGACCAGCTCAAGGACGTGCTCGGCACCCATCCTGGTGTCACCGAAGTACGGTTGCGGCTGATGACCAGGACCTCGACGACCGTGCTCAGGCTCGATGACCGCCTCCGGGTGGCCCCGAGCCCTGCGCTGTTCGCCGACCTCAAGGCGCTGCTCGGCCCGCACTGCCTGGTCGGGACATGAGCACGAGTCCCGCCGACGCACCGACGATGCCGTCCCCGGATGCGGACGAGTCCGCAAGGTCATCGAGTCCGGAGGTCGCCCGACGCGACGTCGTGGTCGTGCTGGGCAGCTTTCTTGTGCTGGGCCTCGCGGCAGGGATCCTCTGGTGGCTGCTCGTGGACCCGGCTCAGTTCACCAAAGCCGCCAACGGCGGCCTCGCCATGGGCGAGGTCGAGCTCGGCAAGCGGTTCGACGACGACGGCTGGTTCGCGGTGATCGCCGGAGTCGTCGGCCTGTTCTCGGGGGCTGTGGTGACCTGGTGGCGATCGCGGGACCCCCTGCTCACCGCCGTGCTCGTGCTCGTCGGGTCGGCACTCGCCGGCTCGGTGATGGCCGCCCTCGGAGGTGTTCTCGGGCCTCCCGACCCCAGCTCCGTCGTGGCCGTGACCTCGGTCGGCGACACGGTCCCGATGCAGCTCGGGGTGAGCGGGTTCGTCGGCTACCTGGTGTGGCCGATCACTGCTCTTGCCGGCGCTCTGCTGGTGCTCTGGTCGCCGGTGCCGGACTCCACCGGTCCCGTCTGACCCCTCAACCCCGATTCGTCTGCGGTTTATGGGGGATTTCACACATGCGGACCGCAGACGAATCGGGGTGTGGTGTCGCGTTCGGACGTTTCCCGGACCCGGACAGTGCCCGCCGGTAGCCTGAGCGGGGGACGACCGCCCCACCCGAGTGGGCTCATCAGCTCACTGCGTGAACGTGCCCCAGGGGGACCTCGAAATGTCAGATCAGCCAGACCACTTCGCCAGCGAACCGGACCAGCCGGAGTATCTCGGTGCGTCCGACTCGCCATCGCATGCTGGCGCGCGCCGATGGCCAGCGATTGCGGCTGCCTCGGTCGCCGTCGTCGTGGCGGCCGGTGCCGGTGCCTGGGGCGTCGCGCAGCTGATGGCCGGTGGTGAGTCCGCGGCGACGGCCGTGCCAGCAGGCGCCGTGGCCTACCTGAGCATCGACCTCGACCCGTCGGCGAGCCAGAAGGTGCAGGCACTCACGACGCTGAAGAAGTTCCCGGCGATCGCGGAACAGCTCGATCTGGGGGTCCGCGACGACGTCCGACGTTGGGTGTTCGAGCAGGCCCAGCAGGACGGTCAGTGCGAGGACGTGGACTACGCCGCGGACATCGAACCCTGGCTCGGGGACCGGATGGCGGTGGCCGCCGTACCCTCCGACTCCGGATCGGTGATGCCGCTGGTCGTCCTCCAGGTCAGCGACCAGGACGCCGCGCGCGCCGGAGCCGACACGCTGAGCGAGTGCGCAGGCGGGGACGTCTCGGTTGCCTTCGTCGGCGACTACATGCTGCTGAGCGAGAAGTAGGGCGACGTCGAGGACATGGCGGCTGCCGCCGAGTCAGCCTCTCTCGAGGACGACCCAGTTTTCGCCGACTGGATGGACCGGGTGGGTGACCCTGGCATCGTGACTGCCTACGCCTCAAGTGACGCTCCGCAGGCTCTCATCGAGTCCGGAGTCGCGGAGAGCGCCGACGATGGCGGCCTCGCCGGGCAGATCGGTTCGCTCTACGAGGACTTCGAGGGTGCCGCGGCGGTGGTGCGCTTCGCCGACGGGAGCATCGAGGCCGAAACGGCCTCCGCGGGGCTGCCCGCCGGCTTCGCCTCAGGAGAGGGTGTCCCGACCCTGGGCACATTGCCCGAGACCACCGCGGCGGCACTGTCCATCGGACTGCCCGAGGGATGGCTCCAGGACTACACCCAGTCGATGCAGGACATGATGGGGCAGGAGGGGTCCGCAGACGACTTCTGGGCAGATCTGGAGCGAGGCTCCGGATTCGACCTCCCCGAGGACATCGAGACGCTGTTCGGTGACGGGTTCACCGTGGCGGTCGACTCCTCCGCCGACTTCGAGACGGCGATGGAGAGTCCCGAACCACCTCGGATACCGGTGGGTCTGCGGATCAGCGGCGACCCGGCCGAGATCTCGGCTGTGCTCGACAAGGTGCTCGCGCAGGCCGGAGATGTCCAGGATGCCGTCTTCGTCCGCGAGACCGAGAACGGTGTCACGGTCGGACTCCAGCAGGAGTACGTCGACCAGCTGGTTGCTGGAGGCTCGCTCGCCGGGTCCGACTCCTTCCAACGGGTTGTCCCCGACGCCGACCGGGCCGGCGCGGTCTTCTACGTGGACTTCGACGCCGGCAACGGGTGGGCGGAGCAGCTCGCGCAGGCACTCGGCGATGGCGACGAGGAGGTCGTGGAGAACGTCGCGCCACTGGATGCCGTCGGGATCAGCACCTGGACCGACGAGGGCACCGCCCACGGACTCTTCCGGATGACCACCGACTGAGAAGGGTGGTGTCGGTATCGCAGCTGTGCTCGAAAGTGGCGGTGGACCGTAGCCCCATCGTCGCCACCGTCGAGGCTGTGCTCGAAGGTGGCGCCCCAGAGGCCGGCTGTCACCCCGCGGCGCGCGATGGTAGCCTGCGGCCAGGGATTGCGTATCGTGAAATGAGTTGCTTCAT
Source organism: Nocardioides sp. (assembly GCA_051001655.1). Taxonomy (GTDB): domain Bacteria; phylum Actinomycetota; class Actinomycetes; order Propionibacteriales; family Nocardioidaceae; genus Nocardioides_B. The sequence goes on from JBPCND010000072.1 coordinate 26,585, forward strand.
GCGCAACAAATTGCAGACTGCTTTCGTCGCCGAGATGCTCCGGTCGGCGCGCTACGAAGTGCTGCCGACCGCCACGATCGAGGAACGGATCCTGGCGCACGTCCCGGTCGATCGGACGCTCACCGTCACCGCTTCGCCGGCGAAGGGCATTGCGGAGACACTGGCCCTCGCCGAACGACTGGCCGCCCACGGCTACCGAGCGGTCCCTCATCTCGCGGCCCGGATGGTCTCCGGTCGCTCCGAGCTGTCCGAGATCTGTGCGCGTCTGACCGATGCGGGGATCGACACGGTGTTCGTCCCCGGCGGCGACCAGGACCCACCGTCCGGTGACTACACCAGTGCTCTGGACCTGCTCGAGGACCTGACCGCACTCGGCCGGCCCTTCGCTCACGTCGGGATCGCAGGTTACCCGGAGTCGCACCCCACGATCAGCGACGACCTAACGGTGCAGTCAATGTGGGACAAGCGCAGCCACGCTACGCATGTGGTCAGCAACCTGAGCTTCGATCCCGCGACCATCGACGTCTGGGTGGCTCGGTTGCGTGCGCGGGGGATCGTGCTGCCCCTGGTCCTGGGCATCCCCGGACCTGTCGACCGCACCAAGCTGCTCGCGATGGCGACGAAGATCGGCGTCGGCGACTCGACCCGGTTCCTCGCCAAGCACAAAGGCACCTTCGCCCGCCTCGCGGCGCCCGGCGGCTTCACCGGCGAGCGCTTCCTCGAGGGCTGCGCACCGGCGCTCTCGCGTCCGGAGGCGTTGGTGAGCGGCCTGCACGTCTACACGTTCAACCAGGTGGCGGAGACGGAGGCGTGGCGGCGTCGGTATCTCGACCGTTCCGCGCTGGTGCGCTGAGGTCCGCCGCCTGTCGGCCCGTCGACTCGACCAGCGTCGCCAGCGCTCTCTCCAGGCCGAGATGCCCCGTCTCGACGGTCCGGAGTGGAAGTCCGAGGAAGTCCGCGCACTCCTGCGCCAGGACTCGCAGCTCGTCGTCGGGCTTCTGGGCCAGCCAGACCACGCTCGTGTAGTTGCCGAAGTAGTCCTCGAGCAGCTCGGGATGGCGGTCCAGCCCGAGCTCCGCGACCACGGACCGGGTGAACGAGCGGACCAGGAAGTCGGTCAAGAGGTAGGTGCCCGGCTGGTCCTCGAACATCGCCTGGATCCGGGCCGGGCCGGCGTACAGGTCGTAGCAGTGCAGACCGGGCAGCCTGGCCAGCCCGAGCCGTGCACAGACCTCGTCCAGTGCCCCGTAGGTCCCGCAGTCGGCATAGCCGACCGCGACGCCGGCGTACGTCGACCGCAGCTCGACCGCCAGCCGCTCGACCTCACCGGCGATGCGGCCCGGCGCGTTGTGCAGCAGCGGGGGGAGCGGGACCACGTCGACGTCCCAGCCGCGCCGCGCCACCACCTCCGCGCAGGGTTGTGCGATGGCGCCGCAGGCGATGACGGCCAGCCGTGCGGACCGGTCAGCCGGGGAAGGCGAGCAGGTCGACGAACCGGTCGTTGAAGTCGGGGCGGTCGGAGAGCTCGACATAGGTCACCTCCTCGAGAAGGGCCGCCGCACCGGCTCGTTCGCGGAGGCTGAGCAGGCTCATCTTGGCACCCTCCCCGGCCACGTTGCCGGCGGACACGATCCGCAGCAGCGGCACCGTGGGTACCAGGCCGATCCGGACGGCCGCGGCGGGGGCGAGATAGCTGCCGAAGGACCCGGCCAGCAGCACCTGCTGCACGTCGCGTTCTGCGAGGCCGAGCTGCTCGAGCAACAGCGTCCAGCCGGTGGAGATCGCCGCCTTGGCGAACTGCAGCTCACGGACGTCTCGTTGGGAGAGGTACACGGTGTCCTCGGGCGGGCTGCCGGGCTGCGGGCGGTGGAGCACGAAGACCCGCTCCTGGTCGATCCGGTCGAACCGGTCTGCGACGCCCGGGGCCAGCTCCTTGGCGACCTCGTCGGCGACCAGTCGGCCGGAGGCGTCGAGCAGCCGGTGCCGGACCAGCTCAGAGACGACGTCCACCAGCCCGGAGCCACACAGCCCGAGAGGTTCGCAGTCGCCGATGACACCGAGGACGACGCCCTCGCCGTCGGGGTCGATGCGGACCGTCTCGATCGCGCCCTCCGCCGCGCGCATCCCGCAACGGATCGCGCCACCTTCGAACGCCGGACCGGCCGGCGCCGCGGTCGCCACGATGGTGTCGCCGTTGCTGAGGACGATCTCGCAGTTGGTGCCGACGTCGATGAACAGCCGGGTCCGCTTGTCCCGGTCCATGCCGCTGGCGAGCATGCCCGCCACGATGTCGCCGCCGACGTACGCCCCCAGCGCGGGAAAGACGAAGGCGCGTGCCTGAGGATGCAGGTCGAGGCCGAGGTCGGTGGCCAGGACGACCGGCGGGATCGCCGCCGACATCACGAAGGGAGCCACGCCGAGCGGCTCGGGGTCGATGCCGAGCACGAGCGCGGTCATCGTCGCGTTGCCCGCCAGCGCGACCTCGTAGACGTGACGGGGGTCGACCGAGGCGGCCTGGCACACCGCCGCGGTCAGCTCGGCGAGGGTCTCCTGGGCGAGGCCGCGCAGGCGGGGGAGTGCGTCGGGGTCCATCATCGTGGCGCTGATCCGGGTGATCACGTCCCCACCGAAGGGCTGCTGCTTGTTGAGCATCGAGTCGACCGCGGCCGGGGTGCCGGTGGTGACGTCGATGAGGGTCGCGACCACGGTCGTGGTGCCGAGGTCGAAGGCGACGGCGTAGCGCAGCGCGGTCGTGTCGCCGGGCTCGACGTCGATGAGCGCCTCGTCGACGATGACGGCGGTGACCTTGAAGTCAGCCTCACGCAACACCCGGGGCAGCCGGCGCAGCGCATGGAGGTCGGGGGTCAGCTCCAGGTCCTCGATCGCGTCGGTCAGCCGTGCCAGGTCCGTGCGCTGGTCGCGCAGCGTCGGCTCCTCGAGCTCGACGTAGCGCTTCTGCACGGCCGGGCGCAGGATGACCTGGCGGCCGACTCCCACCGTGGCCGCCTTGGGGCGGGTGGTGAGCGGGGGCACCTCGACGGCGAGGTCGGCAGTGGCCTGGGCCAGGCAGGCGAGCCGCCAGCCGCTCGCGAGCTGCTCGGGAGAGAACGAGCGTACGTCGAGCCGGGAGACCGGCACCGACCCGGCGAGCACCTGCACCTTGCACTTCTTGCAGGTGCCGTGACCGCCGCACGTCGAGTCGATCGCGATGCCGTTCCAGCTCGCGGCGTCGAAGACGGTGACTCCCGTCGGCACCCGGACGGTGCGACCGGAGGGCGTGAAGGCCAGGTCCACCCGACCGGTGCCGTCGTGCGGCTGCTCGCTCACGGCGCCGCGGCCTGCTTCCTCCGGTGCGCCGAGATCCAGTCGGTGCCCCACTCGTCGTGGTCGAGCAGCAGGTCCGCGGCCTTGACCGCCTCGACGATCTGCGGGGTGCGGGTGTCCATGATGGCGCTGGTGAGCCCCGCGGTCATCGCCATGGGTAGGAACGCAGCTCCCAGCGTGTGCCGGGACGGCATCCCGAACGAGACGTTGGAGGCTCCGCAGGTCATATTGAGACCGTAGGTGTCGCGGATCCAGCGCATCGTGTCCAGGGTGGTCTCCACCACGGAGGTGTCGGCACCGATCGGCATCGCCAGCGGGTCGATGACGATGTCGCTCAGGGCGATGCCGTACTCCTTCGTGGCCACCTCGACGATGTGTCCGACCAGCTCGAGACGGCGGTCGGCCTCCATCGGGATCTCCTCGGCGTCGTTGGGCAGCGCGACGATGGCGGCGTCGTACTTCTTGACCAGCGGGAGGATCAGCGCCATCCGGTCGTCCTCGGCGGTCACCGAGTTGACCAACGCCCTGCCCTGGTAGGCATCCAGGCCCGCCTCGAGGGCCTCGACCACCGATGAGTCGATGCAGATCGGCCGGTCGGTCAGCCCCTGCACCATGACGATCGCCTTGGCCAGCAGCTCGGGCTCGTCGGTGAGCGGCACGCCCATGTTGATGTCGAGCACGTCGGCACCGCCCTCGACCTGGGCGATGACGTCCCGCTCGATCGCTGACATGTCGCCGGCGCGCAGCTGTTCCTGGAAGATCCGCCGTCCGGTCGGGTTGATCCGCTCGCCGATCAGGCAGAACCGTCGTCCGTGCCCGAGGACCACCTCGGCGGTGGCCGAGCGCAGGGTCGTCTCCTGGAGGACCACGCCGCTCATGCACTCACCAGTGCACGGCGCTTCTGGAGCAGGTCCTTGGCGCGCTTCACGGTGGCGGAGGCGTCGGAGGCATAGCCGTCGGCGCCCACCACGTCGGCGTACTCCTGGGTGACCGGGGCGCCGCCGACCATCACGATCACCTGGTCGCGCAGACCTGCCTTCTCGAGCGCGTTCATGTTGGCCTTGAACATGGGCATCGTGGTGGTCAGGAACGCCGAGAAACCCACGATGTCGGGCTGATGCTCCTGGATCTTCTCCACGAACTTCTCCGGGGCCACCTGCACCCCAAGGTCGATGACCTCGAAGCCGGCCCCCTCGAGCATGATGTTGACCAGGTTCTTGCCGATGTCGTGGACGTCGCCCTTGACCGTGCCCATTAGGAACGTGCCGATCGTCTGCACACCGGTGTCGGCGAGCAGCGGCCGCAGCACCTCCATGGCACCGGCCATCGCTCGTCCGGCGATCAGCATCTCGGGCACGAAGAAGTCGCCGCGCTCGAAGCGTGCGCCGACCTCCTCGAGCGAGGGAATGAGCGCGTCGAAGAGCAAGGTCCCCGGCGCCATGTCCTGGGCGAGCGCAGCATGGGTGAGCTCGAGCACCTCCGGGGCGTTGCCGACCAGGGTCAGGTCGTAGAGCTGTTGGAGAATTTCCTCGGGTGTCATGCTGCACCCTCCTTCTTCGATGGGTTCTGGCGGCGGAGCAGGCCTGCGAGGCGTTCGGACTGCTCGATCAGGAGCCGACCGACACGGTCGGTCCGGTCGTGCAGGCGGGCCGTCGGTCCGGAGATGCCGAGCGCGGCGACCACCTGGCCGTCCAGGCCTTCGACGGGCGCGGCGAGACCCGTGAGACCGACCTCGAGCTCGTCGGCGGTGACGGCATAGCGCCGTCGACGTACGGTGAGGAGATCCTTCTCCAGCGCTGCCCGGGTCAGCGTGTGCGCGGTGCGTTGCACGAGCGGTCCGTTGGGCAGGAGGAGGGCGCCGAAGGCGTAGAGCACCTTGCCCAGCGAGCTGCAGTACGCCGGGACGTCGACCTGGTTCCAGTCCCGGGTGGTGAGCAGGTACGTCGAGTCCACCTGCGCGATGTGCACCACGCCCTCGCCCCGCGCGACGCCCAGGTGCACGGTTTCCCCGGTCCGTTCGCCGACCGTCGCGAGCACCGGCGCCGCGATCCGGGCGACCTGTGGCCACGGATCATGCAGTGCCGCGTGGAGCGCGAAGAGCTGGCCGCCGATGTAGCCCCCGTCGGGGTCACGCTCCAACAGGTCGGTGCGCTCGAGCGCGGCGAGCAGACGCGAGGTCGTGGAGCGGGCCAGACCGGTCTCGTCGCTGAGCTCGGTGAAGCTGAGCGGCCGGTCGGCGCGGATCACCAGGTCGATGAGCGAGGCCGCCCGGTCCACCGCCTGGGTGCCCGCGGTGCCGGGGATGCCAAGTGCGCCGCCGCGCGTCGTGTCACTCACCGGGACCCATGCCAGCGAGGTTTTGTTTCATCATGTGGAACACATTTCCATATAGTGAGGCTAGGATGCCGAGCAGCGTTGGTCAAGCAGATCCGTCCGATCGAGCCGTGGAGGTTCGGATGTTCCGCAACACGATGCCCAGGTACGAAATCCTCAGCGAGGACGCCATGGCCCGACTCGACAAGGCCTGGCGCCGGCTGGTGACCGAGATCGGCGTGGAGTTCGACAGCGAACGCGCCCTCGAGATCTTCCGTGCCGCCGGCCAGAAGGTGGAGGGTCAGACCGTCTTCCTCGACCCCGAGTTCATGCTCGCGCAGATCGCCAAGGCGCCTCGCGAGTTCGTCGTCGCGGCCCGCAACCCGGCGAACAACATCCACATCGGCGGCGACTCGATGGCCTTCGGCGCGGTCTACGGGCCACCGTTCGTGCGGGAAGGTGCGGTGCGGCGGGACGCGACGATGAACGACTTCGAACGCTTCACGAAGCTGTCGCAGTCGTTCTCCGTGCTGGACTCGGCCGGTGGCGTGGTGTGCGAGCCCAACGACACGCCGTTGGACTCACGTCATCTCGACATGACCTATGCCCTGCAGACCTTGACCGACAAGGTCTACATGGGCAATGTCGTCTCGGGGGTCAACGCCGGCGACACCATCGCCATGGGCGAGATCCTGTTCGGGAGCCGAGAGGTCATCGAAGAGAATCCCGTCTCGATCTCCCTGATCAACTGCAACTCGCCCTTGCGTTGGGACGAACGGATGCTCGAGTCGCTGTTCGTCTACAGCGAGGCCAACCAACCGGTCGTGCTGACGCCGTTCATCCTGATGGGCGCGATGTCACCTGTCACGATCCCGGCCGCGTTGGTCCAGCAGATCGTCGAGGCGCTCTCGGGCATCACCCTGGCGCAGCTGATCCGGCCGGGATGCCCGGTGATCTTCGGGTCCTTCCTGTCCAACATCGACATGCAGTCCGGCTCGCCCACGTTCGGCACGCCCGAGTCCGGGATCGGGCTGTTGTGCACCGGTCAGATCGCGCGCCGGTTCGGGCTTCCCTTCCGGTCCGGCGGCGCACTGACCTCCTCGCAGGTGCCGGATGCCCAAGCAGGCTACGAAGCCCTGATGACGATGCTTCCCACGTTCCTGGCCGGTGCCAACTGGGTGATGCACTCCGCAGGCTGGCTCGAAGGCGGTTTGGTTGCAGGCTTCGAGAAGTTCGTCATGGACGTCGAGCTGGTCCAGATGCTGCAGGCGGAGTTCACGCCGCTGGAGATCGACGAGGACTCTCTGGCCTTCGACGCGCACCAGGAGGTCGGGCACGGCGGACACTTCCTCGGGGCCATGCACACGATGGAGCGGTTCCGCACCTGTTTCTACCGACCGATGCTGTCCTCGTCGGAGAACTACGAGCGATGGACGCGCAACGGCAGTGTGGACGCCGCCGGGCGGATGACGAAGATCTACCAGAAGACGCTCGAGGACTACGAGCAGCCGCCGCTGGACGACGCCATCCGCGTCGAGCTCGAGGAGTACGTCGTCCGCCGTCGCGCCGAGCTCGGCGACTGACCTCGCCGGACGTCAGCGGAAGACGACGGTCTTGTGACCGTTGAGCAGGATCCGGCTCTCCGAGTGCCAGCGAACCGCCCGGGAGAGGACTTGACTCTCTACGTCGCGCCCGGTGGCCGCGAGCTCCTCGGCGTCGGCGCGGTGGTCCACGCGCATGACGTCCTGCTCGATGATCGGCCCCTCGTCGAGCTCGGCGGTGACGTAGTGCGCAGTCGCCCCGACAAGCTTCACCCCGCGTTCGAACGCCTGGTGGTAGGGCCGCGCGCCCTTGAAGCTCGGCAGGAAGGAGTGGTGGATGTTGATCACCCGTCCTTCGAGCGCCTGGCAGGCCTCGTCGGAGAGCACCTGCATGTAGCGCGCCAGCACCACCAGGTGGATGCCCAGCGAGTCCACTAGCCCCAGGAGGTCCGCCTCGGCGTGTTCGCGCGTGTCCGGAGTCACCGGGAGGTGGTGGTAGTCGATCCCGTAGGACTTCACCAGCGGCTCACAGTCGACATGGTTCGAGACCACGCCCGCGACGTCGATCTGGAGCGCGCCCTTGCTCCACCGGAACAGCAGGTCGTTGAGGCAGTGACTGAACTTTGAGACCAGGATCAGCGTGCGGTACGGCGCCGACGCGTTCCACAGGTCGAAGCTCATGCCGAAGCGCTCCGCGATGCCGCCGAAGTCCTCGCGCAGCGACTCGACGGTGATGCCTCCCGCCGGCACGGAGAACCGCACCCGCATGAAGAATCGGCTCTGTTCGAGATCGCCGAACTGTTGGCTCTCCAAGATGTTCCCCTTGCGCGCGACCAGCAGACCGGTCACGGCATGCACGATCCCGGGCCGGTCCGGACATGCGATCGTCAGCACGTATTGGGGGTCGGGCCGGGATGGGGACGGGGCGGGGGACTGGGCGGGGGACTGGGCGGGGGACTGGGCAGGGAAAAGGGGTAGTGACATGGGTGCGGTCATCGGTCCTCCGGAGAAAGTCGTTGCGTGAAACACAACGCATTCTGCGATACGCAACAGGATTCCGCTAGCGTTGCGTCATGGACAACAACGTAACCGTGATCGGCGGCGTCCAGTCGGTTGACCGGGCGCTCACGGTGCTCGGCATCCTGGCCCGGGTGGGGGAGGCGGGCGTCACCGGGATCGCCCACGAGCTGGGAGTGCACAAGAGCACCGCTTTCCGCCTGATCGCGACGCTGGAGTCCCATGGCATGGTCGAGCAGAACGACGAGCGGGGCAAGTACCGTCTCGGGGTCGGCCTGCTCCGGTTGGCCGTGGCGACGACGGCTCGCCTCGACGTCGTACAGGAGGCGAGGCCGATCACGCGCAAGCTCGCCGCCGACACCGGGGAGACGGTCAACATCGCCGTGCTCTCCGAGGAGTCGGCTCTCTATCTCGACCAGGTGGCCGGCCAGTCCGCGCTGCAGTCGCACAACTGGGTGGGCCAGCACATCCCTTTGCACGCGACCTCGAACGGGAAGGTCCTGCTGAGCGGACTGGCCACGGACGAGCGGGACCGGCGGCTTTCCAGGCTCGCCTCCTTCACCTCCGCGACGATCACGTCCCGGGCCAGGATGCGCCAGGAGCTGACGACCGTCCTTGAGCAGGGCTTCGCAGTGGCCGTGGATGAGCTCGAGATCGGGCTGACCGCCATCGCGGCGCCGATCCACAACGCGCACGGCGACGTCGTCGCCTCGTTGAGCGTTTCCGGGCCGAGCTTCCGGCTCGACACCGACCGGGTCGCGCTTCTGGTGCCCGTGGTCGTCGAGGCAGCTGCGGAGATCTCCTCACGTCTCGGTGCTGCATCAGCTCAGCGAAACGCTTGACGTCAGCCGAAGCCGTTCTATGCTGTTGCAGATACCACATTGCGTTGCGGGATACGCAACAAAGCGGTCCGGGTCGACAGATCGGACGAGACGTTGCCGGAGCTGTACATCGACGGCCGCTGGTCAAGCGCGCGCGGGGATGGCCGCCGTGAGATCCGATGTCCGGCCGACGGCACCCTCGTCGCCGAGGTCGACGAAGCGGGCCCCGAGGACGCCCGGCTGGCCATCGGTGCGGCCCGCGACGCGTTCGACGTCGGCAGCTGGCCGGGCACCCCAGCGCGCGAGCGCGGTGCGCTCCTGGGTCGACTGGCCGACCTGCTCGAGCGCGACAAGGACGTGGTAGCCCGCGCGGAGTCTCTCGACACGGGCAAGCGTTTTCTCGAGAGTGGCTTCGACGTGGACGACGTGGTGGGGGTCTTCCGGCACTACGCAGCGACTGCTGCCCAAGAGGCAGGCCGGGTCGTGGACACCGGGAACCCGGGAATCCGCAGCCGCATCGTGCACGAGCCCATCGGTGTCTGCGCCCTGATCACCCCCTGGAACTATCCGTTGCTTCAAGTGGCCTGGAAGGTCGCGCCGGCGCTGGCGGCCGGCAACACCTTCGTCCTGAAGCCGAGCGAGCTGACACCGCACACCTCGATCCACCTCATGCGCCTCCTGGCGGAGGCGGGCCTCCCTGCCGGGGTGGCGAACCTGGTCCTCGGTGACGGACCGAACGCCGGGGCACCGCTCAGCGAGGACCCGCGGGTGGACATGGTCTCCTTCACCGGGGGCCTGGAGACCGGCAAGCGAGTGATGGCAGCCGCCTCGCGCACGGTGAAGAAGGTCGCCCTGGAGCTCGGTGGCAAGAACCCCAACGTGGTCTTCGCCGACGCCGACATCGAGGCCGCCCTGGATCATGCGGTCACGGCGGTCTTCCTTCACTCGGGGCAGGTCTGCTCCGCCGGAGCCCGCCTCGTCGTCGAGCAGGCCATCCGCGACGACTTCGTCGACGAGGTGGTGCGCCGGGCCGAGTCCATCCGGCTCGGAGGTCCGTTCGACGACGGGGCCGAGACGGGCCCGCTGATCTCGGCCGCCCACCGCACGAAGGTGGAGGCCTACGTCGAGCAGGGACTGCGTGAGGGCGCCAAGCTGCGCTGCGGTGGCCGCCGACCCGACGATGCCCGGCTCGTTGACGGCTTCTACTACCTGCCCACGGTGCTCGACGTGTGTGACAGATCGATGTCCGTCGTGCACGACGAGTCCTTCGGTCCCGTGCTCACGGTGGAGTCCTTCGACGGGGAGGACGAGGCGGTGCGGATCGCGAACGACAGCATCTACGGGCTGGCCGGAGCTGTATGGACCGAGAGCGCCGGTCGGGCCGAACGGGTCGCCACCCGGATGCGGATGGGCACGGTGTGGATCAACGACTACCACCCCTACGTGCCTCAGGCGGAGTGGGGCGGCTACAAGCAGTCGGGGATCGGCCGCGAGCTCGGCATCGCAGGGATGGATGAGTACCGCGAGACGAAACACATCTGGCACAACGTGGCGCCTGCCCCTCAGCACTGGTTCCGCGGCCCGGATCAACAAGTCTGACGAGCAGGGACAGTGGGAGCGACTACGTACGACTTCGTGATCGTGGGAGGAGGCTCTGCGGGCTGCGCTCTCGCGAACAGACTGAGCGCCGACCCGGGCACGAGCGTGCTGGTGCTCGAGGCGGGCCGGTCCGACCTCCGAATCGACCCGTTCATCCACATGCCCGCGGCGCTGCCCTACCCCATCGGCAACAAGCTCTACGACTGGAAGTACGAGTCCGAGCCCGAGCCCTTCATGGACGGACGCAAGGTCTATCACGCGCGCGGCAAGCTGCTGGGCGGGTCGAGCAGTATCAACGGGATGATCTTCCAGCGGGGCAACCCGCTCGACTTCGAACGCTGGGCCGCCGACGAGGGCATGGAGACCTGGGACTACGCCCACTGCCTGCCCTACTTCAAGCGGATGGAGACCTGTCTCGCAGGAGCAGACGAGTGGCGCGGAGGTAGCGGGCCTCTGCTGCTGGAGCGCGGCCCCGCGACGAGTCCGTTGTTCGGCGCGTTCTTCGAGGCCGTGCAGCAGGCGGGACATCGGCTCACCTCCGACGTCAACGGCTACCGCCAGGAGGGCTTCGCGGCCTTCGACCGCAATGTGCACCGGGGCCGCCGCTTGAGCGCGGCCCGCGCCTAACTCCACCCCGTCCGCAGCCGTCCCAACCTGCGGGTCGAGACGCTCGCCATGGTCACCGGCCTGGTGGTCGAGGGCTCACGGGTGACCGGGGTCGACTATCGACGGACCGGCCGCGGTGTGCGTCGCGTGGTTGCCGGTGAGGTGATCCTGTGCGGCGGCGCGATCAACTCCCCGCAGCTGCTGTTGCTGTCCGGGATGGGTCCGGCCAACGACCTCGAGCAGCTCGGCATCGACGTCGTAGCCGATCTGCCGGGAGTGGGCAACAACCTCCAGGACCACCTCGAGGTCTACATCCAGTACGCCAGCAAGCAGCCGGTGTCGATCGGGCCGTGGCTCAAGCATCGGCACAAACCACGGATCGGCGCCGAGTGGCTGCTCCTGCGTGGAGGGGTCGGTTCCTCCAACCACTTCGAGGCCGGCGGTTTCATCCGCAGCAACGACCGGGTCGACTACCCGAACCTGATGTTCCACTTCCTTCCGATCGCGATCCGCTACGACGGCTCGCGTCCCGCGGCAGAGCACGGTTACCAGGTGCACATCGGACCGATGTACTCCGACGTCAGGGGGAGCGTGACCCTGAGGTCCCGCGATCCCCACGAGCACCCGTCGCTGCGGTTCAACTATCTGTCCACCGAGAACGACCGCCGGGAATGGATCGAGATGGTCCGCGCCGCCCGGCACATCCTGAACCAACCCGCCTTCGCGGCCTTCAACGCCGGCGAGCTGTCTCCGGGACCATCGGTCGAGACCGACGAGGAGATCCTCGCGTGGGTGGCGAAGGACGCCGAGACCGCCCTGCACCCCTCGTGCACAGCTCGGATGGGTGTCGACCACATGGCTGTCCTCGACCCGCTGACCATGCGCGTTCACGGGGTCGACGGGCTCCGCGTCGTGGATGCGTCCTCGATGCCCTACATCACCAACGCGAACATCTACGCCCCCGTGATGATGGTGGCGGAGAAGGCGGCAGACCTGATCATCGGGAACGTGCCACTTCCCCCCTCCGACGCGCCGTTCTACCGACTCCGCGACCCACGCCCGGATCGACCGCTCACGGATGCCGCGACCAACCAGACCGGAGACACGTCATGACCGACACGCTCACCACCGAGACACAGACCCCACCGACAGTGGCCGGCGCTGCGCTGAGCGTGCGCGGTCTGTGGAAGATCTTCGGGCCCGACGCGGACCGGGTGCTTGGTACGCCCGACGCGGAGCTCTCCCGCGCGGAGCTCAAGAAGAAGACCGACAGCGTGGTCGGGGTCCGGGACGTCTCCTTCGATGTCTCGCCTGGTGAGGTGTTCGTCGTGATGGGCCTCTCCGGGTCCGGGAAGTCCACCCTCGTGCGTTGCCTGACCCGGCTGATCGAGCCCACCGCCGGCACGGTCGAGATCGACGGGAGGAACGTCACCTCCGCATCAGAGCAGGAGCTGCGAGACCTGCGCCGCAACCATGTCTCGATGGTCTTCCAGCACTTCGGTCTGCTACCGCACCGGCAGGTCATCGACAACGTTGCCTACGGGCTCGAGGTGCGAGGCACACCGAAGAAGGAGCGTCGTGGGAAGGCCGCCGAGATCGTCGAGCTTGTCGGGCTTGCCGGCTACGAGAACTCCTACCCAGACCAGCTCTCCGGAGGCATGCAGCAGCGGGTCGGGCTCGCGCGAGCGCTGGCCGGGAATCCGTCGATGCTGCTCTTCGACGAGCCGTTCTCGGCGCTCGACCCGTTGATCCGGCGGGACATGCAGAACGAGGTCATCCGGCTCCAGGAAGAGCTGCAGAAGACCATGCTCTTCGTCACCCACGACCTGCAGGAGGCACTCAAGCTCGGTGACCGGATCCTGATCATGCGCGACGGCGAGATCGTGCAGATCGGGACGCCCGACGAAGTGGTGGGTGCCCCTGCCGATGACTATGTCCGCGACTTCACCGCGGAGGTGCCGCGGTCGCACGTGCTCACGCTGAAATGGGTGATGCGGGATCCGCGACCGGACGACTCATCCGAGGGGCCGGTGATGAGCTCCGACACGATCCTGCGTCAGGCCGCCCGGGCGGCTCTTGCCTCAGCCCACCCGGTCCGTGTGGTCGACGACGGTGAGCTCGTGGGGATCGTGGACGACGACGCGATCCTCCGCGTCGTGGTCGCCGAGGAGGATCCCTCCCCCGAGGCCGGAACGAGGTCGAAGCCATGAGCACCGCAACAATCGAGCGGCCGCCGGAGTCATCCGCGCCCGTCCCCTCCGGTCAGCGCTCCCCGGCGCGTCCCCCGCGGTCGCTTCCTCGGTGGGTCGGGGTGCTGGGCGTGTTCGCCGTGTGGTTCGTCGTGTGGCTGTTCGCGCGTGGCACCGACACCCTGGAGCTCGCAGGACGGGAGCACACTGCCCTGCACGAGTCCCTCACCCAGTTCCGGGACTCGATCATCGCCAACCGGGACACGAACCCGGTCATGCAGGTGACCACGGCAACCGCCGACCTGTTCCGCTCGGCAGTGGACTGGCTGCAGCGCATGGTGTCCATGCCGAACCTTCCCCGCCCCGTTCCGGAGATCGGCTGGCTGGGCGTGACGGCGGTCGCCACCTGGATCGGTCTGCTCATCGCCAACTGGCGGATCTCGCTGCTCATCGCGGCGACCCTCACCTCGTGCGGACTCCTCGGCTACTGGACCGACGCGATCGATCTGCTCCTGGTCACCCTGCTCGCCGTGTCCATCGTGGTGATCATCGGAATGCCCCTGGCCATCCTCGTCGGCAACAGTCGCCGGGCCAACGCGATGATCTCGTGGGTGCTCGACCTCATGCAGACGATGCCGACGTTCGTCTACCTGATCCCGGTCGTGCTGTTCTTCGGGATCGGGGTCTCGGGCGCGGTGGTCAGCACCCTCATCTACGCCCTGCCGCCGATGATCAGGATCGCCGGCCACGGGATCCGGACGGTGTCCAGCGAGACGATCGAGGCCACCGACTCGACCGGGCAGAACGGCTGGCAGCGGCTGGCCAAGGTCCAGCTGCCTCTCGCCAGGGCCACGATCATCGTCGGCCTCAACCAGAGCATCATGGCGGCCCTGTCGATGGCCACGATCGCGTCGTACATCGATGGCCCCGGCCTCGGCAAGCCCGTGCTCAACGGGCTGATCAAGGGCGACGTGGGGGCAGCTGTGGTTCCCGGACTGCTGATCGTCGCCCTGGCGGTGATGCTCGACCGCACCACCACCGCGGCGAGCGAGCGCGCCGAGATCGCCGCTCGCGGCCGTGGCCATGACCCGCGGACCCGCCGGATCATCCTCGGTGTCGGCGGCGCCGTCGCCGTGCTGCTGATCTGGGTCTCGCGCTACTTCCCCTGGGCCGCGGAGTTCCCGGACAACCCCGTGGGCACCTGGCTCGCCGACGTCGCCGACTCGTCGGTGACCTGGGTGACCGACACGTTCGGGGTCGCGGCCACCGCCGTCAAGGACCTGGTCACCACGGCGGTGTTGAACCCCCTGCAGGCGCTGCTCGCGTAGTCGCCCTGGTGGCTCGCAGCCGCGGCGATCGTGGCCCTGGCCTTCGTCCTGGGCCGGTGGCGTGCCGTGCTGCCTACGGTGGTCTGCGTCGCCGGGATCTGGTACTTCGACCTGTGGCACGACGCGATGGTCACCTTGAACATGACTCTGGTCGCGACCTCGCTCGTGATGGTGCTGGCACTCGTCTTTGGCGTCTGGATGGCTCGCAGCCGATGGGTGGACCTGGGGCTCCGGCCGGTGCTGGACGCCGGCCAGACGATCCCGCCCTTCGTGTATCTCATCCCGGTGCTCGCCCTGTTCGGACCGACCCGGTTCACCGCGATCGTGGCCGGCATCGTCTACGCGGCACCGGCTGCGATCAAGCTGGTCGCCGACGGGGTGAAGGGTGTCTCCCCCACGACTCTGGAAGCGGCCCGTTCGACAGGATCCACGACCTGGCAGGAGATCACCAAGGTGCAGCTGCCGATGGCACGCGGGTCCTTGGTGCTTGCCGCCAACCAAGGACTGCTCTACGTGCTGGCGATGACGGTCATCGGCGGCATGGTGGGAGCAGGAGCCCTCGGCTACGACGTCGTGCTCGGCTTCTCCCGCAGTGAGGAGTGGGGCAAGGGCATGGCAGCCGGCATCACCATCGTGTTCCTGGGAGTGATGATCGACCGGATCGCCCGGGCAGCGGCCGACCACGACCCGGTCGTCAAGGACCCGACCAAGCGCACCTGGTGGAGGTCGATGGGGGGGATGTGAGACCGCACGCGAAAGCCGAGGACCGAAACGACCAGAGGAGAAACGATGAGGACGAGCAGGATCCGAGGGATGCGCTACGCCGCGGTGGTGGCGGGGGCGACTCTGACGCTCACCGCCTGCGGCGGGGGCGCCATCGAGCAGGAGACACAGGAGAACCAGGACAAGGCGCAGGCGGCCGGAGGTGAGTGCGGCGAGCTGAACCTGGCCGTGAACCCCTGGGTCGGCTTCGAGGCCGACGCCTATGTCGTGGGGCACATCGCCGAGCAGCAGCTGGGCTGCACGGTCAACTACAAGGAGCTCAAGGAGGACGTCTCCTGGCAAGGCTTCGGCACCGGAGAGGTCGACGTCGTCATCGAGGACTGGGGACACCCCGACCTCGAGGAGAAGTACTTCGCCGACTCCGGCGACGGCAGTGCGATGGACCTCGGCCCGACCGGCAACGTGGGGATCATCGGCTGGTACGTCCCGCCGTGGCTGGCCGAGGAGAACCCGGACATCCTCGACTACCGGAACCTCAACGACTACGCGTCGGAGTTTGCGACGTCGGAGTCCGGGGGCAAGGGCCAGTTCCTCGGCGCCGACCCGTCCTACGTCCAGTTCGACGAAGCCATCGTGAGCAACCTCGGGCTCGACTTCGAGGTCGTGTTCTCGGGCAGTGAGGCGGCGAGCATCCAGGCGTTCCAGCGGGCGGAGAAGAACAAGGAGTTCCTGATCGGCTACTTCTACGAGCCCCAGTGGCTCTTCGCCGAGCTGCCTCTGCAGAAGGTGGAGCTGCCCGAGTACTCCGACGGCTGCCAGGAGAATCCGGCCGGGGTCGACTGCGACTACCCCGAGACGGAGCTGAAGAAGATCGCCTCGACCGAGTGGGCGGAGTCCGACTCGACCGCTGTCGGCTTGGTGGAGGGCTTCGAGTGGACGAACGAGGACCAGAACCTCGTCGCCAAGTACATCTCCGACGACGGGATGTCGCCCGAGGATGCTGCGGCCAAGTGGGTCGAGGAGAACCAGGACATGGTCGAGGGCTGGCTCGGCAGCTGAGGCATCTTCCTCCTCGCCGCGTCGGTTGACGGACGC
>JBPCND010000073.1:0-2724 GCA_051001655.1 Nocardioides sp.
TCGTCAACGCGGGGATGGTGCCGTTCGTGCCGTACTTCCTCGGTCAGGAGCCGGCGCCGTTCAAGCGCGCCGTCAGCGTGCAGAAGTGCGTGCGGACCAACGACATCGAGGAGGTCGGCCAGACCGATCGGCACGGCACGTTCTTCCAGATGAACGGCAACTTCTCCTTCGGCGACTACTTCAAGGCGGGTGCCATCGAGTACGCCTGGGACCTGGTCACGAGGTCGCAGACCGACGGCGGCTTCGGGCTGCCCGAGTCGAAGCTGCACGTGTCGGTGTACCTCGACGACGACGAGTCGGTTGCGCTGTGGAAGAAGGTCGCGGGGCTGCCCGACGACAAGATCCACCGGCTCGGCAAGCTGGACAACTACTGGCACATGGGGATACCTGGCCCGGGTGGTCCCGACTCGGAGCTGTTCCTGGACCGCGGACCCGACTTCGGCCCCGAGGGCGACATCGAGAAGGCCGGCGACCGCTATCTGGAGTTCTGGAACCTGGTCTTCATGCAGGTCCGGCTCAGCGCGGTCCGCGCCAAGGACGACTTCGACGTCGCCGGGGACCTGCCGGCGAAGAACATCGACACCGGGATGGGCCTCGAGCGGATGGCGATGCTGCTGCAGGACAAGGGCAGCATCTACGAGATCGACGAGGTCGCCCCGGTACTCCACCGGGCGGCGGAGCTGGCCGGCAAGACGTACGGCGCCGACCACACCGACGACATCCGGCTGCGCGTAGTGGCCGACCACGTGCGCAGCGGACTGATGCTGGTCGCCGACGGCGTGACGCCCGGCAACGAGGCCCGGGGCTACGTCCTGCGCCGCATCCTGCGCCGCGTCGTGAGGTCGATGAAGCTGCTGGGGGTCGACGAGCCAACGCTGCCGGAGCTGCTGCCGCAGTCCTACCAGATGATGCGCCGCTCCTACCCGGAGCTCGACACGCAGTGGGACCGGATCTCGGCGGTCGCGTATGCGGAGGAGCAGGCGTTCCGCCAGACCCTGCGCTCGGGGACGACGATGTTCGACCTGGCAGCCACCCGGACCCGCAGCGCAGGCGACGTCACCTTGTCGGGCGGCGACGCGTTCGCGCTGCACGACACCTACGGGTTCCCGATCGACCTGACGCTGGAGATGGCGGCCGAGCAAGGGCTGTCGGTCGACGAGGTCGGCTTCCGACAGCTGATGGCCGAGCAACGGGCGATGTCGAAGGCAGACGCGAGGGCCAAGAAGGGCCAGCACGCCGATCTCAGTGCCTACCGGGAGGTGCTCGACACCGCCGGGCCGACGGACTGGCAGGCCTACCAGGCGCTGTCGACGGAGTCGAGGGTCGTGGCGATGCTGCGGGAGGGCAGCGCGACGCACGAGCTGGGCGTCGGTGATGTTGGCGAGGTGATCCTCGACCGTACGCCGTTCTATGCCGAGTCCGGCGGCCAGAACGCCGACGCAGGGTCGATCAGCTGGGACGGGGGGACCGCGGAGGTGCTTGACGTCCAGCGCCCGGTTCGCGGACTTGTCGTCCACCAGGTGCGGATCGTCACGGGCAGTCTCCACCGCGACTCCGCGGTCCAGACGCAGGTCGACCCGGAGTGGCGGCTGGGCGCCTGCCAGGCCCACAGCGGCACCCACGTCGTGCATGCGTCTCTGCGGCAGGTGCTCGGGCCCACCGCCCTGCAGAGCGGTTCCTACAACCGACCCGGCTATCTCCGCCTCGACTTCGGCTGGGGATCCGCCCTCACCGAGACCCAGGTCCGTGACGTCGAGGATGTCGCCAACGAGGCGCTGCGCAAGGACCTTCCGGTCTCGGCGACGCTGATGACCCTGCCGGAGGCGCAGGCAGCCGGCGCGCTGGCGCTCTTCGGGGAGACCTACGGGGAGCGGGTGCGCGTCGTCGAGATCGGCGGCGAGTGGTCACGCGAGCTCTGCGGCGGCACCCACGTCAGCCGCTCGGCCCAGATCGGCACCGTCGTCGTGACATCGGAGTCGTCGGTCGGCTCCGGCAACCGGCGGGTCGAGGCGGTGACCGGGCTCGAGGGCTTCCGTTACCTGGCCCGGGAGCGCAGGCTCGTCCGTGACCTCTCCGAGCTGCTCAAGGCCCAGCCGGGCGACCTGGTCGGACGGGTCGGCGAGCTGCTCGACCGGGTGCGAGCGGCAGAGAAAGAGCTGACCAGGTCACGCGCCGAGGTCCTGCTGTCGCGGGCCGGCGACCTCGCTGCTGGTGCTGTCGACGTCAGCGGCGCGTCGTACGTCGGCAAGCTGGTCGACGGAGCCGGCACCACCGATGTCCGGACGCTCGCGCTCGACGTCCGGAGGCGGCTGGCACCCGAGCGGCCCGGTGTGGTGACCCTGGTGGGCACGACGGACGGCAAGCCGTCGGTCGTGGTCGCCGTCAACGACCGGGCCCGCGAGGCGGGTCTGCGGGCCGGGGCGCTGGTCAAAGTCGCGGCGGGATCGCTGGGCGGGAGCGGCGGTGGCAAGGACGACGTCGCGCAGGGAGGCGGCACTGACGCGACAGCGGCCCCGACGGCGCTGGCGCGGGTCGAGCGGGCGATCGTCGACGGCCTGGGCGGCGTCCCCTCCGATGGTGGGCCGGTCACGTGACCATCGAGTGACCGTGGAGCTCCGGCCAGGTGTCCGGCTGGGCGTCGACGTGGGCGAGGTCCGGGTCGGGGGTCCCGCCTTTGGCCCCCACGCAGGGCTCCCCCCCCCAGCGGGGAAGGTGTTCAACTGG
>JBPCND010000074.1:0-6521 GCA_051001655.1 Nocardioides sp.
TCGTGGCGGTGTTCTACCTGCCGACGAAGCTCGGCGGCTGGGACAGCATCTTCAGCGCGACACAGGACAGTTTCGACGCCTTCAACGCCGAGAACGCCGACGCGATCGCCGCCGGTGATGCGACCGGGAAGGCGATGGTGCCGCCCGCCGCGGCGCACTGGGCCTACGCGTCGCTGGCCCTAGGCTCGGCGCTCGCGCTGTTCATGTACCCGCACTCGGTTACCGCCGTGCTCTCCACCCGCAGCCGCAAGGTGATCCGCCGCAACGCCGCGCTGCTCCCGGCGTACTCCTTCCTGCTCGGGCTGCTCGCCCTGCTCGGCTTCGTCGCGATCGCGGCCGGGGTCAAGGTGGAGAACGCCCAGCAGGCGGTGCCCCAGCTGTTCGAGAACGAGTTCCCGAGCTGGTTCGCCGGCGTCGCGTTCGCCGCGATCGCCATCGGGGCGCTGGTGCCCGCGGCGATCATGTCGATCGCGGCCGCGAACCTGTGGACCCGCAACATCTACAAGGCCTTCCTCAACCGGGACGCGACCCCGAAGCAGGAGGCGACACAGAGCAAGGTCGTCTCGCTGGTGGTGAAGTTCGGCGCGCTGGCGTTTGTGCTCGGGCTGCCCATTCAGTTCGCGATCAACCTGCAGCTGCTCGGTGGGGTCTGGATCCTGCAGACCTTCCCGGCGATCGTGGTGGGTCTCTACACGCGATGGTTCCACCGCTGGGCGCTGCTCGTCGGCTGGGCGGTCGGGATGGGGTACGGCACCTGGCTCGCTTACGGCGTGCCGCTGGTCGGCGACCCGGGGACCCACTTCGGCGGCCCGCTGGTGCTCTTCCCCGGCACCGAGACCAAGGTCTACATCGGCTTCATCGCGTTCGGTGTCAACCTGCTCATCTCGATAGTCCTCACGGTCGTCCTCCGCGCGGCGGGCGTCGACAGCGGCGCCGACCAGACCAGCCCTGAGGACTACGGCGCCGACGCCGGCGACGAGGGCGTCGACCCCACGGTGCACCCGGAGCAGCCCGCCCGCGCGTGAGGAACAGGATCGGGGGAAGATGGACGCCGTGCAGGTCACTCACTTGGCGTGACGACTGTGACATCGGCGACTGACCTCGGGTACGCAGTCGGCGGCACCCTCGACATCCGCGCGGTCCAGCTTGATCGTCCCTCCCGAGCCCTCGACTCTGTCGCCGAGAGCTATGAACTGCCCGTCTGGGAAATCGACGCCCCACCCGCCCTGTTGCTGCGCGGCCGTGGCGCCGGCTTCGACCACGACGGGCCGGCTGCTCAAGGCGAAACAACCTGCGTCATCGAACTCGAGGACGTCCATGTCGCCATAGAAGCGCTCGGGTGGGGTGAGGTCGGAGGTCAGGCGGCGCGGATGGCCGAGATGTCGAACGCGAGCTTGACCTTGTCGGAGACCAGGACGCCGCCGGTCTCGAGCGCGGCGTTCCAGGTCAGGCCCCAGTCCTTGCGGCTGATGGCGGTCTGGCCCTCGAAGCCGACCCGGAGGTTGCCGAACGGGTCGCGTGCCGAGCCGGTCTACTCGAAGTCGATGGTGACGGGCAAGGTGGCGTCCTTGATGGTCAGGTCGCCGGTCACGGCCCAGGTGTTGTCGTCGGTGCGGTCGACCGAGGTCGATACGAAGCGCAGCTCGGGGTAGGTCTCGGCGTCGAAGAAGTCACCGGAGACGAGGTGGCCGTCGCGGTCGGGGGAGCCGGTGCCCACGCTGGCGGCCTGGATGGTCAGCTCGACCGAAGACGTGCTGGGGTCGGCGGTGTCGAGGTGCGCGGTGCCCCCGAACTCCTGGAAGGAGCCGCGGACGGTGGTGACCATCGCGTGCCGCGCGGAGAAGCCGAGGTTGGAGTGGCTGGCGTCGAGGGTGTAGTCGCCGGCAATGTCATCGACGGCGGTAGTGGGCGCGTCGAAGGGCTGGTTGACGGCGGCGGACTGGCGGCTGAACTCGCTCATGGGAACTCCTCGGTGGTTGGGCAAACCTTCAACGAACAAAACAGAACTACGGTCCGTTTTCTTCCTCGCCTTATGTGATCTGGCTCACAACGCTGCGACTCCGCAGGGCCCGGGACAGGTCGTCGAGACCCTCGAGCACGATCCGGCGCTGTCCCGCGGTGGCGTCCTCGGTGATGAGGGCCGCGGTGCGGTCGACCACCGACGCCTCGACCACCGTCGACGGGAAGAGCAGCTGGGTGATGACCCAGGCCTGCTCGGTGCTGCGCTGCACCCAGATGTTCGGCACGTCCACCACATACCGGTCGACGTACGCCGCGAGCAGGGTGTCCTGCCCGGTCTGCCAGAACCCCCCGGCCAGGGAGCGGGCACGGCTGTTGGAGACCTCGCCGGTCCCGGTGAGCTCGTCCCAGACGGCCTGCTTGCGGACGGGGTCGGGCAGCGCCGCGAGCGCGTAGGCCAGGTGGTTCTGGCTGGCGCTGGTCGGCTCCTCGGAGTGCGCGGCCTCGAGGGTGTCCGCGGTGACGCGGCCCAGGGCTGCGAGCCGGCGCAGCTGTCGCCAGCGCAGGTCCTCGTCCTCGGCCAAGCCGTCCGGCAACGACACCGGCCCGGATGCCGTGGCGAGCGCGGCTCGGGCGTAGATGAGCTGGAGGTCGCTGCCGGGCTCGACCCGCACGCTGACGTGATGGGCGTGGAGCGCGGCCTCGAGCTCGGCTGAGCCCGCCCAGAGGACGGCAGCCGTGCGCGCCTGGTGCAGCAGGGTGCTGACCAGGTCCGGGTCCTGCTCGCCCTCGACGTTGACGAGCACGGTGTCCACGAAACCTGTGGGCGGCAGCTCCGCGTCGCGGGTGCTGTCCCACAAGGACCCCCACACCAGCGCCCGGGCGAGGGTGTCGTCGAGCGTGTGCAGGGACCGACGCACGGTGGCCAGCGACCGCTCGTCGAGACGGACCTTGGCGAAGGTGAGGTCGCCGTCGTTGGGCAGCACCAGGTCGGCCGGCTCCACCGGAACCGCCGGTCCGGGCAGGTCGACGACGATCCGCTCGACCAGTCGCAGCGGCTCCCCGTCGTACCGGCCGATGCCGACGCGGTGCGGTCGGTCGCCGTCCTGAACCAAGGACCCGTCTCGCAGCCGCAGCGTCGAGGTGCCGGACTCGCGCAGCCACGAGTCCGCCCAATCGGCGAGGTCGCGCCCGCTCTCCTCCTCCAGAGCGGTGAGCAGGTCGGCGAGCGAGGTGTTGCCCCAGGCGTGCCGGTCGAGGTAGCGGCGCACCCCGGCGAAGAAGATGTCCTCGCCAAGCCACGCGGAGAGCTGCCGCAGCACGGAGGCACCCTTGGCGTAGGAGATGCCGTCGAAGTTGAGCAGGGCGGTGCGGTTGTCGGGAACCAGGCCGGCGATCGGGTGGGTGGTCGGGAGCGAGTCCGCTCGGTAGCCCCACGCCTTACGGCCGATCGCGAACTCGGCCCAGCCGTCCTCGTAGTCGGTGGCGCGGTCGACGGTGTAGTAGCCGAGGTACTCCGCGAACGACTCGTTGAGCCACAGGTCGTCCCACCAGCGCATGGTCACCAGGTTGCCGAACCACATGTGCGCCATCTCGTGCGCGACGACCTGGGCCCGGACCCGGCGCTCGCCCTCGGTGGCCCGGCTGCGCGAGACGAAGAGCTCGTCGGCGAACGTGACCATCCCGGCGTTCTCCATGGCGCCGGCGTTGAAGTCGGGCACGAACACCTGGTCGTACGACGTGCCGAACGGCATCGTCCGGCCGAGCAGCGGTTGCTGGAAGTCCAGGCACTGCCTGGTGACGTGGAGGATCTCGTCGGCCTCGAAGTGCGGCGCCAGCGACGCCCGGCACCAGACCCCGAGCTCGAGGTCGCGGTGCTGCACCGTCGTGCCGTGCCATGGGCCACCGGCGAGGGAGAAGAGGTACGGCGGCATCCGCTCGGTCGGCTCGAACTCGTGCCGACCCCCGGAGACAGTCGCCCTAGTGTTGCCGCGGACGATCCAGCTCTCCGGGGCGTCCACGGTGAGGGCGAACGTGGCCTTGAGGTCGGGCTGGTCGAAGCACGCGAAGATACGCTGCGCGTCGTCGAGGAACGACTGGCCGTAGACGTAGACCGCACCGTCGGCCGGGTCCACGCTGCGCACCAGACCCTCACCGGTCGCCGTCGTGGCGCAGCGCGCCGTGATCGTGGCGGTGTGCTCGCCGTCCTCCAGGTCGAGCCCGAGCCGGTTGCCCTCGATGGTCAGCGGCCGGCCGTCGAGATCGCCCCCGAGCAGCTCGCCGTCCAGCTCGAGGAAGCTGCGACCGGTGCCGGACCGGAAGCGCACCGTCGTCCGGCTCTCGAAGTGCTCTCCCTCGTCGATGGTGAGGTGGATCGCGTATGCGTGGACGTCGAGCAGCGCGGCCCGGTCCCGCGCCTCCTGAACGGTCAGGTTCCGCATCGTCTCGCTCATGGCACCGCCTCCCTGACCCGATCGTAATCGGGACGTTCTGATGGTGATTCGCTCCCGGTCGCCCAATCCGTCCGTGGAGGTGCTACGAACCACCCGTGAGGTGCTTCACACAGGGGCGCCCTGGATGCAGGAGTGGACGAACACAAGTACGGCAAGGACCGGGCCGACCTCAACGCCATCCTGCTCACCGGCATCCCGTCGGGCATCGTGCCCGGGTTCCAGAACTACACGGGTCCGGTCGAGTCGGACATGTTGCGGCTCAACCTCGCGATCAAGCCCACGGCCAAGCCCAACGACCTGGGTCTGGTCTTCGGTGATGCGCAGGGCTTCCCCAACGGTCGCCGGGTCAACGACGACGTCGTCACCATCGAGCTGCGGGTGATCGCCGGGCTGACCATCCCGCTGGTGGACCCGTCGTTCAAGCCGACGCGGCGGCCAGTGCCCGCACGGACGGCACTACGGCCAAGAAGAACGCGAGGGGCACCAACAAGTTCCCCTACCTCAACCTGCCTGGTGGCGGTTACCAGACCAAGCCGGGCACGACCAAGGCCTCGTGACGCAGGTGAACCTCGAGAACCCCCATGCCGGGCAGGGCGCTGTCCTGCTCGACATCGGGGGTGATGTAGGAGCGCTGGTGGTGCCCATGCCGCCGGGGCTCGAGGGGCTGGAGGTCGAGATCCAGCCCGCCGGCACCGGCGACAAGCCGGCGTCCCACGGTCACGACCACGGTCACGACGACCACGGCCATGACCACGAGCACCACCCGCACGTTGCGGTGGTCGACCGGCCAAGCGGCGAGGGCTCCATCGCCTCGCTGGTCTTCCCCGAGGTCGTGGCCGGCGACTACGAGCTGGTCCCCAAGGACGGCGGTCCCGTGCAGCTGCGGGTCCACGTCGATGGGGGCGCCGTGACGACCGTCGACTGGCAGAGCGAGGGCGTCACACCCGAGTAGTGGGGAGGCACGAGTGCCGCGGCCCACCGCCGAACGGGCGGCGGGGTGCGGTACTCGTCCCTGCCTCGTTTGCATAGACATGCATTCGCTTGCATAATCATCCCATGTCCAAGGTGCTCACGTCGCTGCCCGTCGGCCAGCGGGTCGGCATCGCGTTCTCCGGCGGCCTCGACACGTCGGTAGCGGTCGCCTGGATGCGCGAGAAGGGGGCGATCCCCTGCACGTACACCGCCGACATCGGGCAGTACGACGAGCCGGACATCGACGGCGTACCCGACCGTGCCCTGCAGTACGGCGCCGAGCTCGCCCGTGCCGTCGACTGCACGCACGCCCTGGTCGAGGAGGGCCTGGTCGCGCTGTCCAGCGGCGCCTTCCACATCCGCTCCGGCGGGCGGACGTACTTCAACACCACCCCGCTCGGCCGCGCGGTCACCGGCACCCTGCTCGTGCGCGCGATGCACGAGGACGGCGTCGACATCTGGGGCGACGGGTCGACGTTCAAGGGCAACGACATCGAGCGGTTCTACCGCTACGGCCTGCTTGCCAACCCGGCCCTACGGATCTACAAGCCCTGGCTGGATGCGGACTTCGTCACCGAGCTCGGCGGCCGCGCGGAGATGAGCCAGTGGCTCAGCGAGCGGGACCTGCCCTACCGGGACAGCAAGGCGAGGGCCTACTCGACCGACGCCAACATCTGGGGCGCCACCCACGAGGCCAAGACCCTGGAGCACCTCGACGTCTCCCTGGAGACCGTCGACCCGATCATGGGTGTGCGCTTCTGGGACGCCTCGGTCGTCGTCGAACCCGAGGACGTGACGATCCGCTTCGAGCGCGGCCGCCCGGTGGCCATCAACGGCACGACGTACGACGGAGCGTCGGGGCCGGTGGATCTGGTGCACGAGGCCAACGCCATCGGTGGACGGCACGGCATCGGGATGTCCGACCAGCTCGAGAACCGGGTGATCGAAGCCAAGTCGCGCGGCATCTACGAGGCACCGGCGATGGCGCTGCTGTGGATCGCCTCGGTCGTAACCGGTGAGGTGACGCTGCGGCTGCGCCGTGGCGAGGACTACACGGTTCTCGACACCCGGGGGCTGCATTTCTCCTACCACCCCGACAAGCTGTCCATGGAGCGCACCGACGACGCGGCCTTCGGC
>JBPCND010000075.1:0-6120 GCA_051001655.1 Nocardioides sp.
AGGTCCTCGGGCATCACCGGCAGGGCCTGGTGCTCGAGGTGGACCGGCTCGGTGAGCTCACCACCCGGCAGCGTCAGCACGAGGTTGAGCGCACCCCACGCCGGGTCCGGCTTGGGGAAGTCGTCGCGGGTGTGGCCGCCACGAGACTCCTCGCGCTCGAGGGCAGCCTTGGCGATGCATTCCGAGACGACGAGCATGTTGGCGAGGTCGAGGGCGAGGTGCCAGCCGGGGTTGTACTGCCGGTGGCCCTCGACCTCCAACCGGGTGGCCCGCTCCTTGAGCTTGGCGATCTCCGCGAGGGACTCGCGCAGCTCCTCGGCCGTCCGGATGATCCCGACGAGTCGCTGCATGACCTCCTGCAGGTCCTTCTGGATCGTGTACGGGTTCTCGCCGACCCCGCCTCGTGCGGACGCCGTCTCGAAGGGGGCGAGTGCAGCGACCGATGCTGCTTTCACCTGGTCGTCGCTGACCCGCGGGCGACCCTCCTTCAGGCGCTGGGCGGCGTACGCCGCGTTGTGGCCGGCCCGCCTGCCGAACACGAGCAGGTCCGACAACGAGTTGCCACCGAGCCGGTTGGAGCCGTGCATGCCACCGGCCACCTCGCCCGCGGCGTACAGACCGGTGACGATGCTCTCCTCGGTGTCCGCATCCACCTCGACACCACCCATCACGTAGTGGCAGGTCGGCCCGATCTCCATCGCCTCGGCAGTGATGTCGACGTCGGCGAGCTCCTTGAACTGGTGGTACATCGAGGGCAGCCGACGACGGATGAACTCGGCGTCACGACGGGAGGCGATGTCGAGGAAGACCCCGCCGTGCGGTGACCCGCGACCGGCCTTGATCTCGGAGTTGATCGCGCGCGCGACCTCGTCCCGCGGCAGCAGCTCGGGGGGTCGGCGGTTGTTCTTCTTGTCGGTGTACCAGCCCTCCGCCTCCTCGATCGAGTTGGCGGTCTCGGCCTTGAAGTACTCCGGGATGTAGTCGAACATGAACCGCTCGCCCTCGGAGTTCTTCAGCACCCCGCCGTCGCCGCGGACCGACTCGGTGACCAGGATCCCCTTGACCGACGGCGGCCAGACCATCCCGGTGGGGTGGAACTGGACGAACTCCATGTTGATCAGGCTGGCGCCGGCACGCATCGCGAGGGCGTGCCCATCGCCGGTGTACTCCCACGAGTTGGAGGTGACCTGGTAGGACTTGCCGATCCCACCCGTGGCCAGCACGACGTTGGGCGCCTCGAACACCAGGAACCGGCCGGTCTCGCGCCAGTAGGCGAACGCCCCGGCGATCCGCCCGCTCCCCGTGGCTCCCGGGCCACTCTCGTCGCGGAAGATCTCGGTGACGGTACACTCCAGGAAGACGTCGATCCCGAGCTCCACGGTCCGCTGCTGGAGGGTCCGGATCATCTCCAGTCCGGTGCGGTCGCCGACGTGAGCGAGCCGGGCATAACGGTGGCCTCCGAAGTCGCGCTGCGAGATGAGTCCGTCGCCGGTGCGGTCGAAGAGCGCTCCCCACTCCTCGAGCTCGAGGACCCGGTCGGGAGCCTCCTGCGCATGCAGCTGCGCCATCCGCCAGTTGTTCAGCATCTTGCCGCCGCGCATGGTGTCGCGGAAGTGCACCCTCCAGTTGTCATCCGCGTAGACGTTGCCCATCGCAGCGGCGATGCCGCCCTCGGCCATCACGGTGTGCGCCTTGCCCAGCAAGGACTTGCACACCACGGCAACCTTCGTGCCCGCATCGTGAGCGGCGATGGCTGCCCGCAGTCCGGCTCCGCCTGCGCCGATCACCACGACGTCGTACGCGAGCCGCTCGATCCCGGTCGACTCGCCGGGATCCATCCGGTTGCCGGTCATCGGGTGCCGTGCCGTGCCTGTCGAGCCCGTGGCGCTGGTCGAGCCCGTCGAGACCCGGTCGTCAGTGGACATTCAGAAGAACCTCAGGTCGGTGATGGTGCCGGTGGCGAGCAGGTAGACGTAGAGGTCGGCGAATGCCACCGAGAACAGCGAGGCCCAGGCCCAGGTGGCGTGCTGGGCGTTGAGCTTCGACACCGCCGTCCATGCCTTGTAGCGGACCGGATGCTTGGAGAAGTGCCGCAGCCTGCCACCGACGGCGTGTCGGCAGGAGTGGCAGCCGAGCGTGTAGCCCCAGATCAGCACGATGTTCACCAGGAAGATCAGCGTGCCGAGGCCCATGTGGCCCCACTCGCCGGTCTCGTCGCGGAAGGCGAGAACGGTGTCGAACGTGAGGATGGCGCCCACGGCCATGGCGGCGTACCAGAAGTAGCGGTGGATGTTGTTCAGGATCAGCGGCAGCCGCTGCTCGCCGGTGTACTTGCCGTGCGGCTCGGCCACGGCGCACGCCGGCGGGCTCAGCCAGAACGACCGGTAGTAGGCCTTGCGGTAGTAGTAGCAGCTCATCCGGAAGCCGAGCGGGAAGATCAAGATGATCAGCGCCGGCGACAGCTGCCAGAAACTGAACGGCTGGCCGAAGTCGCTGGAGCCTTCCACGCAGTCACTGGTCAGGCACGGCGAGTAGAACGGCGAGAGGTACGGCGTCGAGTAGTAGTTCGATCCGGAGAAGGCCCGCCAGGTCGCGTAGACGATGAACGCCGTGAAGACGGTGAACGTGACAGCGGGGTAGAGCCACCATCGATCCTGCCGGAGCGTTCGCTCCGGGAGGCGCGCACGGCCTGGGCTACGGACGCCTGTCGACATGAGTGATCCCCTCAGAGTGCGTGGGCCGTCGCTGGCCCACTCTGTCGCGGATCGGACGATACCGGAAAGGAATCGCGGGAGTCAGGTCACCCTTCGCCGGCGCAGCGCGAGTGCGGCGGAGCCGGTGACCAACAACACACCGGCCACGACGACGGGTCGCGCCATGGACTCGTCCGCCGCTGGGACCGGCACCCGTCGCCGGTGGCTCTCCGGGCGCAGATGCGACGGTGGTTTCCTCCGGTGGTGGAGCTTCTGCCGCACCGGTCCCCTCCTCGTCGGGTTGCGCTGTGCCCGGACCGGTGACCGACTCGACGGCGGAGACGAAGGCCGGGCTGGCCTTGGCGGTCCCGCCACACAGGTTGGCGGTGAGCGTCCCGTGCTGCGCGTAGCCCGCGAACACCAGGTAGTCGCCGCCGATCCTGATGTTCTCCAGACCGCAGGAGGCGCCCGAGTCGGCCGAGGTGACGGCGACGACCCGGCTCGTCTCGCCCTTGAACACCTCGTCGACGGTGACCGTGTAGGTGGCCAGGTCCCCGCTGCTCATGATCGGCTTCGGCTTCGGACCCTCCCGGGACTCGACAGTCCCCTCGAGGACAACGTCTGCCCAGCCGACGTACTGCGCCGCGTCGCCTCCCACACACGAGCAGGCGAAGGCAGGAGCCGGCGCGAAGACCAACCAGGCGAGAGCGGTGATCACGGTGGCGAGCAGGACGCGGGTCGTTCTCATGCAGGTCTGACGGCTCCGGGAGGCGGACGGTTCCCTCATCGGGCCGGGAGGTCGAAGAGCTTCTCGAGTACGGCGGCGACGCCATCCTCGTCATGGGCTGGCGCGATGTGGTCCGCGAGCGCGAGGACCGATGCATGGGCGTTGGCCATGGCATAGGACGTGCCGGCCCATTCGAGCATCGCCAGGTCGTTGGGCATGTCCCCAAAGGCGACCACCTCGTCCGCGGCCACCGCCAGCTCCGTGCAGAGCCGTGCGAGGGTGCTGGCCTTCGTGACTCCGGCGGCACTGATCTCGACGAGCGCATCGACCGAGGACCACGTCGTCTGCACGAGGTCACCGACGACCCGCTCCGTGGCCTGCCAGAAGTCCTCGGGAGCCATCTCCTCGTGCCGGGAGAGCAGCTTCACGGTCTGCTCGTCGAACACGTCTTCCAGCATGCCGACCTCCAGCTCGTCCGGCACCTCGTGTCGCTGCACGAACGTGGGTTCCCTGGCGAATCCAGTGGTCTTCTCCAGGGCGAAGGTGGACCCCGGGATGCCCGTCCGCATCCGGGCGACCACCTCGAGCCCGATGTGCACGGGGATCGGCCTGGCGTTGCGGACGGCGTGAGCAGCGACGTCGTAGACGATGCCGCCGTTGGAGCAGACCGCCAGCCCGTGGTCGCCGACATGGACCCAGAGCATGTCCATCCACCGGATCGGGCGGCCGGTCACGAAGACCACGGTCACTCCTTGCTCCTCGACCGCGGTGAGGGCGGCGCGCGTCCGGTCGGTCACCGTCCCGTCGCTGTGCAGCAACGTCCCGTCGAGGTCGGTCGCCACCAGCTTCAGCACGGGCCGAGTCTCTCATCGGGCGGCGGGGTCCGTCTGCGTGCGTCCTGGCGCCACCCGAACCTCACATATGTGCGGGTGTGACACGTCTCAGCGCCGGATTCGTGCTCCACGGGCACCTGTGTGCCCTTGCGGCGCGGCACCTGTTGCCAGGGACGGCGCCCGGGTCAGAACCAGCGCGCCAGCTCGTGGGCGACGCCGTCCTCGTCGACCGTGCGCGTGACGTCGTCGGCGGCCTCCTGGACCTCGAGCGGCGCCTGGCCCATCGCCACCCCGCGGCCGGCCCAGCGCAACATCTCCAAGTCGTTGCGGCCGTCGCCGATCGCCAACACGTCGGCCTGAGCGACACCCAGCCGGTCGCACACGTCGGCCAGAGCGGACGCCTTCGACACACCCTCGGGGGCCAGGTCGAGCCACGCGGTCCAGCCGATGAAGTAGTTGGTGCCATGCAGGCCGAGTCTCTCGGCGAGGGCGACGAACTCCTCCTCTGAGGAGTGCGGGTCGCGGATGATCACGCGCGTGACCGGCTCGGCGACGAGGTCCTCGATCGGCTCGATCCGCATCGCTCCGTTGATCTCGCCCTCCGGGAACCGCCGGTTGAGCCGATAACCGACGCCGACCTCCTCCACGGCGACCGCGGCGTCCGGGACATGCTCCATCAGCTTCGTGACGATCTCCCGGGCGTCGAACGTCGTCGCCGAGAGCACCTCGACCGGCGGGTAGGAGAACACCACCGACCCGTTGCTGGCCACGGTCAGCACCGTGCCGTCGTTCCCGGTGCCGCTGTCGGCGCCCGGGCCGGGGCCGTCGGATTCGGGGCGGGGGCCGTCGGTTTCAGAGCCGTCGTTCCCGGTGCCGTCAGTTTCGGTCCGGGAGCCGCGGTCACCACGGGGAAGGTCGAGCTGGTCCCAGACGCTGCCGATGCTGAAGGCCGACCGTCCCGTGGAGAGCACGATGTGCGCGCCGGCGTCGACCGCGCGCTGCACGGCGTCGTACACGCGCGGCCGGATCAACTCCTCCACGACGCCTGTCCCAGGTACGTTCGCGTAGAGGGTCCCATCGATGTCGAGCGCGACGAGGCGAGGGGTGAAGGGCTCGACCCGGCGGCTCACCGGCGCACCGGCACCGGCTCCAGGGTCCGGCGACCCTGCAGATACGGACGGAGTGCCTCGGGAACCCGCACGGACCCGTCTGCCTGCTGGTGGGTCTCCAGGATCGCGACGATGGTGCGCGTCATGGCACACAGCGTCCCGTTGAGGGTGGCGAGTGGCTTGACGCCGTCGGGGAACCGTCCGCGGACATCGAGCCGCCGGGCCTGGAAGTCCGTGCAGTTGGAGGTGGACGTGAGCTCGCGGTACTTCCCCTGCGTCGGGATCCACGCCTCGCAGTCGAACTTGCGCTGAGCCGAGAGGCCGAGGTCGCCGGCAGCGACGTCGATGACCCGGAAGGCGAGCCCCAACTTGGTGAGGAACTCCTTCTCCCACTCGAGCAACCGCTGGTGCTCGGCGAACGACTCCTCGACCGTGGTGTAGGTGAACATCTCCACCTTGTCGAACCAGTGCACCCGGATGATCCCGCGGGTGTCCTTGCCGTAGGAGCCCGCCTCCTTGCGGAAGCACGGGCTGAACGCTGCGTACCTTCTCGGCAAAGAAGCGGCGTCGAGGATCTCGTCTGAGTGGTACGCCGCCAGCGGGACCTCCGAGGTCCCAACGAGGTAGAGGTCCTCCCCCTCGATGCGGTAGACGTCGTCAGCGGCCTGGCCGAGGTAGCCGGTGCCGTCCATCGCCCGCGGCTTCACCAGCGCCGGCGGGATCACCGTCGTGAAGCCGGCTGCACGGGCCTGGTCCAT
>JBPCND010000076.1:0-10199 GCA_051001655.1 Nocardioides sp.
GACAGCCCCTGACTGCGCAACGGCTGGTCGAGGAGGCCGAGAAGACCGAGCTCCCTGACGCCCACGTCGGGCTGGTAGAGGCGATGCGCGGGCGGTGGGTGATCGGCGGCCACGCGGAGGACCGCACCCGGCTCCGCGAGCTCGCCACGGCCTACGGTGTCGACGAGGTGATGGTCAACCCGGTGGCCGGCGCCTACATGGGCACCGAACCAGCCTCCGCGCCGGCCCGCGACGAGACGCTGCGGCTCCTGAGCGCGGGATAGTCCGCCACGGAAAGCACCTCGTGTCTGTCTGACGGTGGCGCCTGACCCGATTCGTGTTTCACCCGCGTTGCACCTAAACTGGCGTGTCGGCCCAACGTGGGTCTGTTTCGTGGCGCCTCACGGCTGCTCGGACCACCTCTGAAATCACTCTCTCGAGTGGTGTCGGGCGTGCTTCGGGACGGGGTTCCACGCGACGGTCTCACGAGGTCCAGCGTCCTCCCGGCATGGGAAGGCGGAGGTTCCCGGACCGGACGGTAGACACACCAGCGATCAGATTGTGAGGACATGCCGAAGAAGGAAGGCGTGATCGAGATGGAGGGCACTATTTATGAGGCCCTTCCCAATGCCATGTTCCGCGTCGAGCTGAGCAACGGCCACAAGGTTCTCGCGCACATCAGCGGCAAGATGCGTCAGCACTACATTCTGATCCTCCCCGAGGACCGCTTGGTGGTGGAGCTCTCGCCGTACGACCTCACGCGGGGTCGCATCGTCTACCGCTACAAGTGACTGCGGCCCTGAGCTCGGTCGCTGCAGTGCCAGCCGACATAGACAGAAGAAAGGGCCTTTGACATGAAGGTCAACCCCAGCGTCAAGAAGATCTGTGACAAGTGCAAGGTGATCCGTCGCCACGGCCGCGTCATGGTGATCTGCGAGAACCCTCGCCACAAGCAGCGCCAGGGCTGAGCAGACAGCTGCCCGGGCCGACCGCGACCGGCCGGCGTGATCGACAACTGAATACCTCTACAACGTGTTCGCTCCTTATCGCAGGTCGATGAGGTCACCCCTGGACCGGAGGCCGGGGCTCGTGGTGTCGACGAAATCGACCAACCAAGCCGCGGGACGCGACACGACTGACACCTCTGGAAGTAGCCGAAGGGAATCGCCACCACATGGCACGCCTCGTTGGTGTGGACCTGCCGCGCGACAAGCGCGTCGAGATCGCACTCACCTACATCTACGGCATCGGCCGTACCCGCTCCCACCAGCTCCTGGCACTGACCGGCGTCGACCCCGACATGCGGGTCCATGAGCTGGGTGACGAACAGCTGGTCAAGCTACGCGACGAGATCGAAGCGCACTTCAAGATCGAGGGTGACCTCCGTCGAGAGGTCCAAGCCGACATCCGTCGCAAGATCGAGATCGGCAGCTACCAGGGACGCAGGCACCGCCAGGGTCTGCCCGTCCGTGGTCAGCGCACCAAGACCAACGCGCGTACCCGCAAGGGGCCCAAGCGCACGGTCGCCGGCAAGAAGAAGGCCAAGTGACCCGAAGCTCGCTTCGGGTCCGAGTCTGCTAGAGATCGATCACATCCAGAGCTTGATCCCGTATGGATCACCGGAGCGAAGCTCCGGAACAGACCAGCAATGAGGAGATGCCACGTATGCCTCCCAAGAGCCGACAGGCAGCCGGTGCCAAGAAGGTGCGCCGCAAGGAGAAGAAGAACGTCGTTCAGGGCGAGGCCCACATCAAGAGCACGTTCAACAACACGATCGTCACCATCACCGACCCTTCCGGTTCGGTGATCGCGTGGGCCTCTGCCGGCACCGTCGGCTTCAAGGGCTCGCGCAAGTCCACCCCGTTCGCCGCGCAGATGGCTGCCGAGGCGGCCGGACGCCGGGCGATGGAGCATGGCATGAAGAAGATCGATGTCTTTGTGAAGGGTCCGGGCTCGGGCCGCGAAACGGCAATCCGCTCGCTGGGTGCCATCGGTCTTGAGGTCGGCACCATCGCGGACGTCACGCCCACCCCCCACAACGGATGCCGGCCGCCCAAGCGTCGACGCGTCTGACCGCCCACCGCCTGAAGCGAAGAAGGAGACTGGAGAGAAGATGGCTCGTTACACCGGCCCCATGACGAAGAAGTCGCGTCGCCTCGGCTTGGACCTCGTCGGCGGCGATCAGGCTTACGAGCGTCGCCCCTACCCGCCCGGCCAGCACGGTCGCGCCCGGATCAAGGAGAGCGAATACCGCACTCAGCTGCAGGAGAAACAGAAGGCCCGCTTCACCTACGGTGTGCTGGAGAAGCAGTTCCACAACTACTACTCCGAGGCCAGCCGCCGTCCCGGCAAGACCGGTGACAACCTGCTACAGCTGCTCGAGTGCCGCCTCGACAACGTGATCTACCGTGCCGGCTTCGCTCGCACACGTCGTCACGCGCGCCAGCTCGTCACGCACGGCCACTTCAAGGTCAACGGAAGGAAGGTCGACATCCCATCCTTCCAGGTGACTCAGCATGACGTGATCGATGTCCGCGAGAAGTCACTCGAGATGCCACCGTTCATCATCGCCCGCGAGACCCATGACGAGCGAGTCGTCCCCGCCTGGATGGATGCGTTGCCGAATCGGATGCGCGTCCTGATCCACCAGGCACCGGTACGTCAGCAGATCGACCTGCCAATTCAGGAGCAGCTCATCGTCGAGTTCTACTCGAAGAAGTAAACGCCCCGCACGGGGGCTTCGCCTCCGTGTATCCCGAAAACTGAACCGTCCCTGCAGTTCGAGTCCGTCAAATAGTGGGTGGGCTCGGGAAGGAATACACCAAGTGCTTATCGCCCAGCGCCCGACTCTGTCGGAAGAGATCGTCGACGAGTTTCGCTCACGGTTCGTCATCGAGCCACTGGAGCCCGGTTTCGGCTACACCCTCGGCAACTCGTTGCGTCGTACCCTGTTGTCATCGATCCCCGGTGCCTCGGTCACCAGCATCCGGGTCGACGGCGTGCTGCACGAGTTCTCCACCGTCGACGGTGTCAAGGAAGACATCACCGAGGTGATCTTGAATCTCAAGGGCCTCGTCGTCTCCTCCGAGCACGACGAACCCGTCACCATGTACCTGCGCAAGCAGGGTCCCGGCGACGTCACCGCCGCCGACATCGCGCCACCCGCCGGTGTCGAGGTGCACAACCCCGAGCTCCGGGTCGCCAGCCTGAACGACAAGGGCAAGCTCGAGATGGAGCTCGTCGTCGAGCGTGGCCGTGGCTACGTCTCGTCGGTCCAGAACAAGGGCGGGGACAACGAGATCGGACGGATGCCGGTCGACTCGATCTACAGCCCGGTCCTCAAGGTCACCTACAAGGTCGAGGCGACCCGCGTCGAGCAGCGCACGGACTTCGACAAGCTCGTCATCGACGTCGAGACCAAGCAGTCGATCCGTCCGCGGGACGCGATCGCCTCTGCGGGCAAGACCCTCGTCGAGCTGTTCGGTCTGGCGCGTGAGCTCAACGTCGAGGCCGAGGGTATCGACATCGGGCCCTCGCCGGTCGATGAGCAGCTCGCCGCGGACCTTGCCCTCCCGGTCGAGGAGCTGAACCTGACGGTCCGCTCCTATAACTGTCTCAAGCGTGAGGGCATCCACACCGTGGGTGAGCTGATCTCCCGCTCGGAGCAGGACCTTCTCGACATCCGCAACTTCGGTGCGAAGTCGATCGACGAGGTCAAGGCCAAGCTCGTCGAGATGGGTCTGTCACTCAAGGACTCCGCCCCAGGCTTCGACCCGCAGGCGGCGCTCGCGGCGTACGACGACGATGACGACTCCTTCGTCGAGGACGAGCAGTACTGATCCCGGCTGGTCGAGTTCGTCGAGGCATGGTCTCGGCGAGCTCGACCGAGGCGGAACCATCTATCCGGGTACCTGACACGGCCCGGGAGAAATGAGAGCTGACAATGCCTACCCCCAAGAAGGGTGCCCGCCTCGGCGGCAGCCCGGCTCACCAGAAGCTGATCCTCGCGAACCTGGCGACCAGCCTCTTCGAGCACGGTCGGATCACCACCACCGAGGCAAAGGCTCGTGTGCTGCGGCCGATGGCCGAGAAGCTCATCACCAAGGCGAAGAAGGGCGACCTGCACAACCGTCGCCAGGTCCTCTCCAAGATCCGGGACAAGGGTGTCGTGCACTCGTTGTTCGAGGAGATCGGTCCCCGGTACGCCGACCGACCGGGTGGTTACACGCGGATCACCAAGATCGGGCCGCGCAAGGGCGACAACGCCCCGATGGCGGTCATCGAGCTGGTGTCCGAGGACTACTCACCCAAGGCCGCTCGTAGCCGCACCGACAGGTCCACGACCCCGGCGTCGACGGCATCAGCCGCTCCTGCTGCCGTTGCCGAGCAGACTCCTGCTGAGGAGCCGACCGACGTGACCGTGGTCGAGGAGGCGCCCGCCGAAGACACCATCGTGGAGTCCGAGGGCGCCGACCTCGAGGCGTTCGAGGAGACCGAGGGTGGCACCGCCGGCAAGTACGCCGACTCGCACGTGCCGCTCGAGGACGAGTCGCAGCCTCCCGCGGGCCACCCGGTCAAGGGCAACGAGGACTCGATGAAGTACCACGAGCCGGACGGCCAGTGGTACGGCCAGACCACTGCCGAGGTCTGGTTCAAGTCCGCAGCGGCTGCCGAGGCCGCCGGCTTCACGAAGGCCGGCGAGTAGCCCTCGTAAGTCCGCTTGCACGAAGGGCCCGCCATCCCCGGATGGCGGGCTTGGGCACGAAAGGCGAGTGGTTGGATGAGCCGCGTGCGGCTTCGACTCGACCTCGGCTACGACGGCACCGACTTCCACGGGTGGGCCAAGCAGCCGTCCCTGCGCACGGTCGAGGCGACGCTCGCGGCGGCACTCGCCCTGGTGCTTCCGATCGTTGCCACGCCGCTGACCTGCGCCGGACGCACCGACACCGGTGTGCATGCCCGTGCCCAGGTGGCGCACGTCGACGTGCCGGCCGAGGCAATGGCGCTGGGTCGGCGTACGGTCGCTCCCGACGCACTGATCCGTCGGATGAACGGGGTGCTGCCGCCCGACGTGCGGGTGCACCGCATCGCCGAGGCGGCCCCCGGGTTCGACGCCCGTTTCTCGGCGCTGTGGCGGCGCTACTGCTACCGCATCGCCGACGCACCCGACCTGGTCGACCCCTTGCTGCGCAACACGGTTCTGGCCCGGCAACGTGTGCTGGACCTGGCGGCCATGAACGACGCGGCGACCCGGTTGATCGGGGAGCACGACTTCGCGGCGTTCTGCCGGAGGCGCCCCGGGGCCACCACGATCCGAACCTTGCACGGGCTGAGCTGGGCGCGGGACCCGGCGGGTCTGGCCGTTGCAGACGTGCGCGCGGACGCGTTCTGCCACAGCATGGTCCGCGCTCTCGTCGGCTGCCTGATCCCGGTGGGGGAGGGCCGGCGTGATCCCGAATGGGCCGGGGAGGTCCTCCGTTCCGGCGTACGCAACCCGGGAGTCACCGTGGCGCGGGCACGAGGACTCACGCTCGAGGAGGTCGCCTACCCGGCGGACGCCGACCTCGCCACACAGGCCGAGGCGGCGCGCGTGGTCAGGACACTGTCGTGAGCGACGAGCACTACTTCTCGACCAACCCCGCGGTGCCGTTCAGGCGGATGCCGGTGCGGGCCTCCGTGTGGGGCCTCACCCTCGACCTGGTCTCGGGCTCCGGGGTCTTCGCGCAGGGGCGGCTCGACATCGGCACGGCGGTGCTGTTCCGCGAGACGGACCCGCCGCATGAGGGGTCGACGTACCTGGACCTGGGTTGTGGGTACGGCGTCATCGGACTCGCCCTCGCGGCCGCTCGTCCGGCAGCTCGGGTCTGGGCGGTCGATGTCAACGAGCGCGCCGTGCTGCTCGCCAACGAGAACGCCGTGTCGCTCGGCGTCTCGGACCGCTTCGTCGCCGGCAGCCCTGCCGACCTCGCCGAGGATCTCGAGGTCGACGAGATCTGGTCGAACCCGCCGATCCGAGTCGGCAAGCCCGCCTTGCACGCGTTGCTGCTGACCTGGTTGCCGCGGCTCCGGCCGGGTGGCCGGTCGGTCATGGTGGTGGGCAAGAACTTGGGCGCCGATTCGCTCCAGCGCTGGCTCACCGAGCAGGGTTACCCGACGACTCGCCTGGCCAGCGCCCAGGGCTTCCGCGTGCTGGAGACGCGGCGAGCGTGGACGTTCAGCGAGGAGCATGATGCATCATGATGCGACCTCGTCGAGGCCGGTGATCAGGGCCACCGCGTCGAGCGTGCCGGGCGCGGCGGCGCTGCGTGCCATGCGCTGCGCCGTCACGCAGAGCAGCCGGTTGACTGGCGTGGGGATGCCCAGCAGCCGACCGAACCGGACGATCTCGCCGTTGAGGTAGTCGGACTCGATGCTGCCGGTCGCTCTGCGCAGGCTCTGCCAGGAGGACCCACCTGTGCGCTCGTGGCCCGGGATCTCACCGGCCTGGAGGATGTCGCCCCGTCGGCGCTGGTCGTCCTCCTCACTGACGACCGGTACGTCGGCCGCAGCCAACACATCTTCGCCCTCGGCTCGCGCCCGTTCACGCAGATCGTCGGCTGCAGGCCCGGGCGCACAACAGGCCTGTACGGCGTTGCCGAGGTTCATGATGAGCTTTCGGTGCTTCCACGCCATGACGTCGGGGCGCGGCTCGCTCACGAATCCGGCAGATCGGAAGACCCGTGCGACCCGATGAGTGGTGTCGTCGACGCCCCCAGGAAACCTGCCGATGTCGAGGATGCCGGGGACCGGGGAGCAATGTGCCTCGACGACCCCAGGTCGCAGATGGCCGGTCGGCATCATCACGCAGACTCCGTACACGTCGGCGAAGAACCGGAGCAGGGTGCCCTCGTTGGCTACACCGTTCTGCACCGACACCACCGACGGGGGCGTCGACGCCTCGGACGACCAGCGGACGAGGTCCTCGACAGCCGCGTGCGTCTGCTGGCTCTTCACGGTCAGCAGGACGACCATCGGCTCGTCCCGCGGCAGCTCCTCAGCTCCTGCGACGGCCGGCACGGGCAGGGTGCGGGTCCCCTCGGGCGAGGCGACTCTGAGGCCGTGATCCCGCAGGGCCCGCAGGTGGTCGCCCCGTGCGACGAGCACCACGTCGTGACCTGCCTCGAACAGACGTCCGCCGAGGACACCGCCGACCGCGCCGGCGCCGTACACCACCCATCGCATCTCTCCACCCTGCCAGCGTGGCGCCTGCCGCGGTAGCGGACGGGCCGTCATGCTCACGACCCCGCGTGGGTAGACCGGGCTCGGGAGACCCGGCTGGGGCGGCGACTGAGCGGCGAAACCGCTCCGCACGGGAGCCTCACACTCACGCGTGGCCCGGATCGGCGGAGAGCTCCGCGAAGCTCAGCTGGGCACTGTCGGCGGCGATCCTGCCGCCGGCCCACGCGGTTCCGTCGTAACCGGAGCGAACGGTTCCTTCCTGAAGGTCTCCGAAGCGCTCGGACATGTCGGCGTCGACCGCAGTCGAGTGGTCGGCCAGGACCGGAAGCAAGGAACGCCCCTGTTCCCGTTCGACCGCATGCACGACCTCGGCGTTGACCTCGCGCAGCCGGTCGCCGATCCGCTGGGCGAAGGCCAGGAGGAATGCCGAACGGAAGGACTGCCGACGTGTCCGAGCACCCGGCGCCGCGGACCTGGCGGCCTGGTTCATCGAGCGCTGCGCCTGCACGAGCAACGAGGTGAACAGGACCTCGGTGGCCTCCACGTCGTCAGCCAAGCCGACCACCGTCGACATGCGCACGCCAGGTTGGAACACCGAGCGGCATCGGCTCGTCTCGGCCACGGTCTGCAACAGCAGGGACTTCGCGTCGGCATAAGGTGACTCGATCGGGATGCGGGTCGCAGTGGGTGTGGTCCGCATCGGGGAGCCTTCCTGCAGCACCGCTGCGTCGATGGCATGGCGGGTGATCAGCTCCTGGGCCTTCGCGGTCAGTGCCGCGGCTTCCGCTTCGTACGTCGTCGACTCCGCGACCGTGCCGACCCGATGGATGGTGTCGAGCTGGCGTGGCCGGCCGCCGGGCGGCCGGGCATCGGCATGAGCGGTTGCAGTCTCGGCAGGCTGAGGAGACTGGAGAATGTGTCGAGCACGGCTCGAATCGTCTCAGCTGGGTCGAGACCTTCGGCATCGGCCCAACGGCTCACCCATCCTGATGATCCGTTGTCGATGGGGAGATCGAGCGACCCGACCTGGGCGAACCAGGTGGAGTCCAGCGTGGCGGCTCGACGTGGTCGAGCAGGAGTGCCTCCGCTGTCTGTATCACCAGATGTCCGGGCATCTGGTGGAGCCGGCGCGGCCCGTCGGCGGCGAAGGAGTCCCTACGTCCGAGCGCCTGGGCGGCGAGCAAGCCACCTCGCCTTGGCCGCGCGTCGGGCCTTGTAGTCCTTTCCCATGCCGGGGGACGGTACCGTCCCATGCCCTCAGTGCCTGATCGCTGTCCACAGCGCGGGGATCGGCCTGGCAAGCGCGTGACGAGACCGGGTCAGAGCCTGCGGACAGCGTCCCCCACGCGAACTGCGCCACCGCTGACGACGCTGGTGTTGAGCCCGCGCAACCGGAGCTCGCGGCCGACCCGGCCGTTGACGAACCGCATCACCTCGGGCCCGAACCGTTCGACGAACTTCGCGCATCCGGTGTGCTGCTTCGCGCTGATCTGGAGCAGGGCATCGCCGACGGTGATCCGGGCCCCGACCGGCAGGTTGGTGACCGACAGATCCAGGTCCACATAGAGCTGGTCGCCCGTCAGAGCCTGCACCTCGGGATCGTCGGACAGTACGCCGACCATCCGGTGGCTCATCACGGTGACCTGTGCCTCGGGGTTGGCCGACCCGTCACTCGTGCTCCGGCTCCCGCGGATGAGCCAGTTATCCCCGACCAGGCCGACCTCGGCGTCCAGGACTCCCTCGGGCACGACCTCCCGGGCGCGAACGGCCGGCCGGCGTACCACCAGACCCAGCGTGCCTTCGACCTTCGGGGCGGCACGCAGATGGTCGAGGTGGCGCTCGAGCTCAGCGGTGGAGAGGTGACCCATGTCGCCATCCTGGCTCATCGGGCAGCCGACGGTGGCCCTGGCCCGCCCGGTCCGACAAGGGCATGATGCACCCATGGTGTTCGTCTACGACTTCTCCGAAGGCAGCAAGGACCAGAAGGACCTGCTCGGCGGCAAGGGGGCGAACCTCGCCGAGATGACCAACCTGGGCCTCCCGGTTCCGCCGGGCTTCACGATCAGCACCGAGGCCTGCCGGGCGTACCTCGAAGCAGGGCGCGAGCCGGACGGCCTGGCGGAGGAGGTCGGCGAGCATCTGGTCCGGCTCGAGGAACGGATGGGCAAACGGCTCGGCGACATCGACGACCCACTGCTGGTCTCGGTGCGCTCGGGTGCGAAGTTCTCGATGCCCGGGATGATGGAGACCGTGCTCAACGTCGGGCTCAACGACCGCAGCGTGCACGGCCTGGCTGCAACAGCGGGAGGCGACGAGCGGTTCGCCTACGACTCCTACCGTCGGCTGCTGGCGATGTTCGGCTCGACGGTGCTCGACGTCGCGCCCGCCCGCTTCCACGACGCGCTTGAAGGCTTGAAGGACGACTGTGGGGCCAAGGACGATGTGGACCTCACCGTGGACGATCTGCGCGCCCTGGTCGACACCTACAAGAGCCTGATCAGGGAGCACGCGGGCACCGACTTCCCCCAGGAGCCGCGCGAGCAGCTCGACATGGCGGTGCGTGCTGTGTTCACCTCCTGGAACACTGAGCGTGCGGTGCTCTACCGCCGGCAGGAGCGGATCCCGGGGGACCTCGGCACGGCCGTGAACGTCTGCACGATGGTGTTCGGCAACGGTGGTGACGACTCCGGCACGGGCGTCGCCTTCACCCGGGACCCCGCGTCGGGTGCGCAGGGCGTGTACGGCGACTACCTGGTGAACGCCCAGGGCGAGGACGTCGTCGCCGGCATCCGCAACACAGTCCCCCTGGCGGACCTGGAAAAGATCGACAGGGCGTCCTACGACGAGCTGCTCGGGATCATGAAGACCCTCGAGGAGCACTACCTCGACCTGTGCGACATCGAGTTCACCATCGAGCACGGCAAGCTCTGGATGTTGCAGACGCGTGTCGGCAAGCGCACCGCCGAGGCTGCATTCCGGATTGCCTGCCAGCTCGTGGACCA
>JBPCND010000077.1:0-19735 GCA_051001655.1 Nocardioides sp.
GCCCTTGTCCTCCCGGGAGCCGTCCAGTCCGGCGCGATCGAGCGCCTGCTCGTCGTTGTCGCACGTGAGCACGCCGAAGCCGACCGGCACGCCGGTGTCGAGCGCCACCCGGGACAGCCCGTCGGTCGCGGCCGAGCACACGTAGTCGAAGTGCGGGGTGCCGCCCCGGATCACGACGCCGAGCGCGACGACGGCGTCGTACCCCTGCCGCGCCAGCGCCTGCGCCGTGACCGGCAGCTCGAACGACCCCGGCACGCGGACGATATGCGGGCTCAGCACCTGGTGAGCGTCGAGCGCTCGAACGGCCCCCGCGACGAGCCCGTCCATCACCTGCTCGTGCCAGCTGGCGGCGACGACGGCCACCCGCAGGTCGCGGGCGTCGACCGGCCGGACGTCCGGACCCCCCGCGCCACTCATATGCCGCCACCGTCCAGCGTGGGCACGACGACTTCGTGCACCTCGTGCACCTCGTGCAGCTCGCGCAGATCCGGCAGCGCGTGGCCCATCCGGTCCCGTTTGGTCAACAGGTACGCGAGGTTGTGGTCGTTGGGGCGCGGCGTCAGTGGGACGCGCTCGACGACGGGCACGCCGTACTCCTCGAGGCTGGTCACCTTGGCGGGGTTGTTGGTCAGCAGTCGCACCGACCGCACGCCGAGGTCGCGGAGCACCTGGGTCGCGGTGCCG
Organism: Nocardioides sp.; assembly: GCA_051001655.1. Taxonomy (GTDB): domain Bacteria; phylum Actinomycetota; class Actinomycetes; order Propionibacteriales; family Nocardioidaceae; genus Nocardioides_B. Next base: position 685 of record JBPCND010000077.1, read on the forward strand.
TAGTGGCGGGCATCAGCGGGCAGGCCGAGGTCGAGGTTGGCGTCGACGGTGTCACGCCCGCCGTCCTGCAGCTGGTAGGCCTGCAGCTTCGCGACGAGCCCGATCCCCCGGCCTTCGTGCCCGCGGAGGTAGACCACGACGCCACGGCCCTCGGAGACGATCCGGTCCATCGCCTCCTGGAGCTGCGGACCGCAGTCACAGCGGTGCGACCCGAACACGTCTCCGGTCAGACACTCCGAGTGCACTCGCACCAGAACCGGGTCGCCGTCGCTCAGTGACGCGGGGTCGCCGTGGACCAGCGCCACATGCTCCGACCCGTCGATCGTGATCTGGTAGCCGTAGGCGGTGAACTCGCCGGCCCTCGTCGGCAGCCGCGTCTCGGCGACCCGGACCACGTGCTTCTCGTGCCGGCGCCGGTAGTGGATCAGGTCCTCGATCGAGATCATCGACAACCCGTGCTCGTCGGCGAAGTCGCGCAGGTCCTGTCCGCGCTTCATGGTGCCGTCGTCGTTGACGATCTCAGAGATCACGCCGGCCGCGGTGAGGCCGGCGAGGCGGGCGAGGTCCACCGACGCTTCGGTGTGCCCGGGACGAACGAGCACGCCGCCCTCGGCGTAGCGGAGCGGGAAGACATGCCCCGGCTGGGTCACCTCGAACGGCTCGGTGGCGGAGTCGTTGAGCACGCGGACGGTGTGCGACCGGTCGGCCGCCGAGATGCCCGTGGTCACGCCGTCGCGGGCGTCGACCGAGATCGTGTACGCCGTGCGGTGCCGGTCGCGGTTGTGCGGGGTCATCAGCGGGATCCCCAGCCGGTCGAGGGTCTCCGCCTCCATCGGCACGCAGATCACCCCGGAGCTGTAGCGGATCGTGAAGGCCATCAGCTCCTGGGTGGACCGGCTCGCCGCGAAGACGAGGTCCCCCTCGTTCTCCCGGTTCTCGTCGTCGACGACCACGACGGGCTTGCCCGCAGCGATGTCCGCGATCGCCTGCGTGACCGTGTTGAGACCGACCTTGACCGCGCTCACTGGTGCACGGCCTCACGAGTCGGCACGACTTCCTGCGCGTCGACCCGTCGCCGGATCCGGGTCCAGGCGACGAACCCCGCGACACAGAACGCGCCGTACACGAGGTAGAGCACGGCTGAGGGGTAGTAGCCGGCCTGGAACAGCAGAGGTACGCCGACCACGTCGACAGCGATCCAGATCAACCAGAAGTCGATCCAGCCGCGGGCCATCCCGTAGGTCGCCAGGATCGACCCGGTGAGGATCCACGCGTCCGGGAGCGGGCCCCACGAGTCGAGTGCTCGCAGGACGAAGTAGAAGACGGTCGTGCCGACCACCGCCAGCGTGGCCAGCTGGGCCCAGCCGCTGGGACCGGCCCAGCGCGGGACGATCGCGCCGCCGTCCGCGGACTCACCATCGCTGCGGCGGCGCCGCCAGCGCCACCACCCGTAGAGCGAGACCGCCAGGAAGAACACCTGCCGGCCGGCTTGGCCCCACAGGTCATGAGCCTGCGGCTTGTCGAGGATCCCGCCGACGAACACGGTGAACAGCACCAGGTTGCCGACGATGCCGACCGGCCATGCCCACACCTGGCGGCGCATGCCGCCGATGGCGCTGGCCAGGCCGAAGCCGTTGCCGACCACCTCCCGGACCAGGATGGCGCTGGCGGGGACGCTCGAGCCGAACGCTGTCCAGGTCGGAATGTCGATGGTGCCCTCGAGCAGCCACTGGAGCGGGTTCATGCGGAGTCTCCTGACTCTGGACGTTCGGCGGTGCGTTCGGCGGTCGAACCCGTCGCGGCGGTCGAGACCAGTCGCTCGACGTACTTCGCGATCACGTCGACCTCGAGGTTGACCCGGTCGCCGGGCTGCCTGGAGCCGAGCGTGGTGCGGGCGAGCGTCTCGGGGATGAGGCTGACCGTGAACGAGTCGCCTTCTGTGGTCGAGCGGACCTCCACCACCGTCAACGAGACGCCGTCGACGGTGATCGAGCCCTTGTCGACGACGTAGCGGGACAGTCCGCTCGGCAGCGAGATCTCGACGACCTCCCAGTGCTCGCTCGGAGTCCGGCTCAGCACCTCGCCGGTGCCGTCGACGTGCCCTTGGACGATGTGTCCGCCGAGCCGGGTCTGCACGGTGACAGCGCGCTCGAGGTTCACCCGGGACCCGGGCTCGAGACCACCCAGCGAGGTCTTGTCGAGCGTCTCACGCATCACGTCGGCGGTGAACGTCTCCCGGTCCCGCTCCGCGACGGTCAGGCAGCAGCCGTCGACGGAGATCGAGTCGCCGAGCCTCGTGTCCGCCATCACGTGCGCGCCGCGGACGACCAGCCGGATCGCGTCCGGCTGCTCCTCGATCCCCCCGATGACCCCGAGCTCCTCAATGATGCCGGTGAACATCAGCTGACAACCTCTCGTGGTCGCATGGTGAGCCGCACGTTGGTCTCCGGCCCGTCGCCCAGCACCGTCACGTCACTCACGTCGTAGTGCAACGCATCGGCGATCGATTCGATGCCCAGGTCCCCGACGGCGGACCTGCCGGAACCGAGCAGCATGGGCGCGACGTAGCCGACGATCTCGTCGACGAGCCCGCCGGTGAGGAACGCCGCGGCCAGGGTCGGTCCGCCTTCGAGGAGCACGTGGTGCCGCCCCCGGGCGAACAGCTCGGCGAGAGCCTCGCGCGGGTCCCGGGTGGTGAGTACGACGGTGTCGGCGGCGTCGTCGAACACCCGCCTGTCGGCAGGGAGGTCGCGGACGCCCATCACCGCCCGCAGCAGCTGATGCTCTTGGGGCAAGGGCCGGTCGTCGTCGTCGCGGACCGTGAGCTGGGGGTCGTCGGCAAGGACCGTCCCGGTGCCGACCAGGATCGTGTCGCAAAGCGCTCGGAGCCCGTGGGTGTCGCGTCGGGCAGGCTTCGAGGAGATCCACCGCGAGGTCCCGTCGGCAGCAGCACTCCGGCCGTCGAGGGTGGTGGCGTGCTTCCAGGTGACGAAGGGGCGTCCGTGATCGAGGGCAAACGTCCAGGTCTCGTTGACCAGGCGAGCCTCGGCAGCGAGCAGCCCGCCCTCGACGGCGACACCGGCAGCAGCCAGCGTGGTCGCGCCGCCGGACGCCACAGGGTTGGTGTCGGCCTGGGCGTAGACGACGCGGGTGACACCTGCCTCGATCAGCGCCTCGACGCATGGTCCCGTGCGTGCGGTGTGGTTGCACGGCTCGAGCGTCACGACGGCTGTGGCCCCGCGTGCCCCGTTGCCGGCCCGCTGGAGCGCGTCGACCTCCGCGTGGGCGGATCCGGCACCACGATGCAAGCCTTCGGCGGCCGCCGTACCGTCCGCTGCGAGAAGCACACAACCCACCCGCGGGTTGGGACCGAGTGGAACTCCCGGGGTCTGCGCGAGCTCGAGCGCGCGTGTCATCGCGGCATGCTCGGCCGGGCTGAACGCCATGGTGGCCCCTCTCGTCCCGCGTGTCGCGGACTCCGGGGCTGCGTGAGGGGAAGGCAGGACCGACGGCCACCGAGCTCGCTCAGTGCACGGAGCGGTCCGGCGACGGTGCGGCTGCGTGCGCTTCCCATCCGGACTTTGACCGTCGGTCCAGGAGTTCCACCTGGTCAACCGGCTGCTGGCTGCAGCCGGGTCGCGGACTTTCACCGCCGGCTCGGAATTGCACCGACCCCAGAGCACGCGAGCTGTTGACTCGTCGAGGACAAGCCTGCCACACGCTGGGTCCGGCGGACGTGTGAGTCCGCCCACCGGCTCGTCATGAGGTGGCGTCCGTCGCGGCGGCGCGGAGCTGCTCGACCATCCGATCGGGGTCGTCGGCCTTGAACACGGCGGAGCCGGCCACGAACACGTCGGCACCGGCCTCGGCGCAGCGTTCGATGGTCTCCAAGGAGATCCCGCCGTCCACCTGGAGCCACAGGTCGAGGCCGTGTTTGTCGATCAGCTCACGAGTACGACGGATCTTCGGCAGGCAGATGTCGAGGAAGTCCTGACCGCCGAAGCCGGGCTCGACCGTCATCACCAGGATCATGTCGAGCTCGGACAGGAGGTCCTCGTAGGGCTCGATCGGTGTCGCGGGTCGCAGGCCCATCCCGGCGCGAGCTCCCAAGCTGTGCAGCTCTCTCGCGAGCCGGACCGGCGCTGTTGCCGCTTCGACGTGGAACGTGACGGACCGGGCGCCGGCCTCGACGTACGCCGGAGCCCAACGATCCGGGTCCTCGATCATCAGGTGGCAGTCCATCGGCGTGTCCGAGACCCGGCCGAGCGCCTCGACGACCGGCAGCCCGACGGTCAGGTTCGGGACGAACTGGCTGTCCATCACGTCGACGTGCAGCCAGTCAGCGCCTCGGATACGGCCGGCCTCGGCAGCGAGGTTGGCGAAGTCGGCCGCGAGCAGGCTTGGTGTGATCTGGATTCCCATGGCGCGCCCGATCCTAGTGGGCGCCCCCTTACCCCTCGCCGAGTCGGCGCGTCCGCCCGCCCAGACCGGGCCGAGTCGGCGCGTCCGCACGCCCCGACCGACCGGGGGAACGGAATGACTGAGCGGCCCATCACGTACGAGTCGCACAATCCGGGCTTTCGGGGATCGAACCCGCGACTCTACGGGGTCGATCCCCGGCACCACATGCCGACGATCGGCCCATCAAGCCGCGCCGAGGCGGCGCCTACTCACCCCCGCGCACCAGCCCGGACACACTGACCACACCCGATGCCGACAGGCGCGCTGAAGGGACGCCCCACCGGCGTCCACCTGGCCTTGCTCAGGTGCGCCTGAGCAGGGCGAAGAACATCGCGTCCGTGCCCTGACGGTGCGGCCAGAGTTGGACGGTCCCGGGCAGGACCATCGCGTCGGCGCACAACCGGGGCACGCCCCGAAACAGCGGCGCAGCATGCTCGAGCCATACGTCGTCCCGCCGCTGCGCGAGCACCGACGACACGACCCCCGACGTCTCGGCGAGCACAGGCGAACAAGTCACGTACGCCACGACACCACCGGGGCGTACCGCATCGAGCGCGGACGACAGCAGCGCACGCTGCAGCGGCACGAGGGTCTCCAGGTCGGACGGCCGTCGCCGCCACCGGGCTTCCGGACGACGACGCAGGGCACCCAGCCCTGAGCACGGCGCGTCGACCAGCACCCTGTCGAACGCCGGTTCACGCCACGGCGGCCTGGTGCCGTCGGCAGTCACCACACCCCACAAGCCGGGCCCGACCGTGCGAGTCCCGCTCCGGACCAGCTCCGCCCGGTGGGGCTGCAGTTCCGCGGCCAGCAGACGGGCTCCCCGACCGCCCGCGACAGCGCCGAGCAGCGCCGCCTTGCCACCGGGGCCGGCGCACACGTCGAGCCACCGCTCGTCACGACCCTCGACGTCCGCGGCAGCCAGTGCCAGCGCCACTAGCTGCGAACCCTCGTCCTGCACCCCGGCCCGTCCGGCCGCCACCGCCGGCACGTCCCCCGGGTCGCCACCGACGAGCGTCACTGCGAACGGCGACATCAGCGACACCTCTCCCCCGGCGGCCACGAGCTCCTCGACCGAGGCCAGCCCCGGCCGCGCCACCAACGTCACCCGGGGAGGCTCGTTGTCGGCCGCCAACAAGGAGTCGAGCTCGCCGGCAGACTCGCCGAGGGCCTCCGTGAACGCCTCCACCACCCAGCGCGGATGCGACTGGGACACCGAGGCGAACCCGACCGGGTCGGAGATGGGATCCGGTGCGACCCTCCGCACCCAGGTCGCAAGATCATGCTCAGCCACCCGACGGAGCACTGCGTTGACGAAGCCGGCCGGCCGATGACCGACCTTGGCGCGCACCAGGTCCACGGAGGTGCCGACCGCGGCATGTGGGGGCACCCGCATCCCGAGAATCTGATGGGCGCCCAGTCGGAGCACGTCCAGCACCGCCCGGTCGACCTTGTCCAGCGGCCGCTGCACGTTGGCGGCCAGGACGGCGTCGTACGTGCCCTGCCGACGGATCGTCCCCGACACCAGCTCCGTCACGAAGGCCGCGTCTCGCCCGTCGATCCCGCGTGAGCGCAACAAGCCCGGCAGCACCAGGTTGGCGTAGGCGTCCTGTTCCCGCACGGCGCTCAGCACGTCGTACGCCGCCAGCCGTGCGGCATCGACCGGAGTACGGCGGGCCGGAGGTCGCCCACCGGCCGGACGTGCAGCCGGGCGACGCGACCCCGGGGACCGGGGGGTCCGCGGATCAGCCATCCATGCCGAACCGAACTCCGGACTCGACCCTCACTCCGCGGGCCCAGTCGGCGGCAGCCATCCGCCTCTTGGCGACCGGTTGTACGTCGACCAGGCGGACCGGCAGTGTGCCGGTGCCGACGAGGACGGACCCTTTCGAGACCTCTAAGACACCCGGCTTGAGCCGCTCGACGTTGCCCTCGATCAGCACCGGGCCGACCTTGAGGCGCCCGCCGCCGAAGATCGTCCAGACACCCGGCGCCGGCGTGCACGCCCGGATCCGACGGTCCACCGCCGCCGCCGGCTCCGACCAGTCCACCGCCGCGTCCGCCACCGTGGTCTTCGGGGCGAGGCTGACTCCGTCCGCGGGTTGCTCGCGCGGCTCCAGGTCGCCCAAGGCAATGCCGTCGAGCGTCGCCACCAGGAGCTCGGCACCACCGGAGGCCAACCGCCCGAGCAGGTCGCCCGCGGTGTCGGTCGGACGAACGGCTTCGGTCATCAGTCCGAACGTGGGGCCCGCGTCGAGCTCCTTGACGATCCGGAACGTCGTCGTCCCGGTCACCTGGTCCCCCGCCCACAACGCGTGCTGCACGGGCGCCGCCCCTCGCCAGGCGGGCAGCAGCGAGAAGTGCAGGTTGACCCAGCCGTGCGGCGGGATGTCCAGAGCGCTTTGCGGCAGTAGTGCTCCGTAGGCCACCACCGGGCAGCAGTCCGGCGCCAGCGCCCGCAGCTCCGCCTGGAAGTCCGGCTCGCGCGGATGAGCCGGCTTGAGCACCGGCACACCGAGCTGCTCAGCACGCAGTGCGACCGGCGACGCAGCCAGCTCGCGGCCGCGTCCGGACGGAGCGTCGGGACGGGTCACCACGCCGGCGAGCTCGTGGGCGCTGGCAGCGACGGCTTCGAGCGACGGGATGGCGACCTCCGGCGTGCCGGCGAAGACGACCCGCATCACATACCCAGCCCGTTCATCGGGTGGGGGGACAGCTTCACCGTCGGCGGACGGCCGAACCAGTCCGTCTCCCGGATCTCCTTCATCGCGCCCCGACGGGCCTCGCGCTCGAGCCGGTCGATGAACAGCACCCCGTCGAGGTGGTCGGTCTCGTGCTGGATCGCCCGCGCCAGCAGCTCGGAGCCGTCGACCACGACCGGCTCGCCGTACATGTCGAAGCCCTTCGCAACGACACTCAACGCGCGCCGGCAGTCGAACGTCAGGTCCGGCAGCGACAGACAGCCCTCGGGTCCGTCCTGGATCTCCTCCGACAGGTCGAGGCTCGGGTTCACCAGGTGCCCGGTCTCACCGTTCACGTGCCACGTGAACACGCGCCGGCCGACCCCGATCTGCGGCGCCGCGAGGCCGACCCCCGGCGCGTGCAGCATCGTCTCGGTCAGGTCCGCGACGAGGCGTTGCAGCTCCCTGTCGAAGTCCGTCACCGCAACGGCCGGGCTGCGCAGCACGGGGTCGCCGAACAGGCGGATGGGCAGGACTGCCACGAAGCTCCTCACAAGGCAGGGGGTACGGCGGTGCGCCGCGGCCAACCGGTGAGCAGTCTCGGTCGACGGGCAGGCCCAGTCTACGGAGGCCAGGGGCTACTCCAGGGCCACCGGGTCGACCTGCACCCGCAGTACCGGCAGCTTCTTGGCCGACCGCACGCCGTTCATCTCGACCAGCGTGCGCGAGAGGGCAGCCCCCGCCGCCCGCGGCACCCGCAGCACGACCCGGGCGAGCTCGGCCTCCTCCGAGCCCCGGGTGCCGCGCGAGCCCCGCGCATCCCGCGCATCCCGGCCGAACGGCAGCGGGACCGGACCGAGCACGTCCGCACCGTCGGGCAGGCGGAGTGTCATGAGGGCGGCGTCGAGATCCTCCGCGCTGCCGGTCATGGTCGCCAGGCGTGACGCCGGTGGAAGGTGAGCCGACTGGCGCTCGATCATCTCCCGGCGCGCGAAACCTGCGGGGTCCCACCGCACCAGCGCCTGCAGGGCAGGCGCCGCGGGCTCGCCGACTGCGACCACCCGACCTCCCGCCCTTCCCGACCGAGCGAGTCCGGCGGCGTTGAACCACCGGCGAAGCGACTCCTCACCTGTCCGCAGGTCCGGCCGGGACAGCATCAGCCAGGTGTCCAGGAGCACGACGCAGGCATAACCCCCCACAGCCACCGGCTCGGCGCCCGGGGTGGCGACCACGATGGCCGGCCGGTCGTCGACCTCGGCGAGGACCCGGTCGTTGGCAGACGTGCGCACCGGGACCGAGGGGAACGACCGGCCAAGCTCCTCGGCGGTCCGGGCCTCGCCCAGCACCGGGGCCCGCAACCCTCGGCCGCCGCACTCCGTGCACGACCAAGCCGCCTCGACGGTCCCGCACCAGCGACAGCTCGGCGGGTCCTGCGCTGCGGTGATCCGCAGCGGGCCTCGGCAGACCCGACAGCGCGCAGGTGTCCGGCAGCGGTCGCAGGCAAGGCAGGCGACGTAGCCCTGCCGAGGCGTCTGGATCAACACCGGCCCGGTCTCGAGACCGCTCCGGATCGCGTCGTAGGCCCTCATCGGCAGCCGCGCACTGCGCGCCCACGGGTCCCGCTCGAGGTCGCGATCCGTCGCGCCGGTGATCGAGATCTCGGGCACCTGTGTCCGCACCGTCGACCGGTCCGCCTCCAGCTCGACCGCCCAGCCGGTGCGGACGAGGTACTCCCCCTCCACGGTTCGAGCCAGCCCGCCGAGGATCACCGCAGAGGACTCCGTCCGGGCGCGGGTGAGCAGGACCTCGCGGGCGTGAGGGTACGGCGCACGCGGCTCGGCGTAGAGGTCGTCCCCGTCGTCCCACATCGCCACGAGTCCGAGGTCGTGCACCGGTGCGAACGCAGCAGCCCTGGTCCCGACAACCACCCCCACGGCGCCGCGAGAGACCGCCAGGAAGGACCGGTACCGAGCCGCGGGGCCGGAGTCGGCGGCGAGCACGACGTGCCGGCCGGGACCCAGCACCTCAGTCAGTGCGGCATCGATGCGGGCTACGTCACGTCGGTCCGGTGCCAGCAGCAGCGCACCCCGTCCCGAGGCGAGGGTCGCCGCCGCGGCAAGGGCCAGCAGCCGCGGCCAGTCGGCCCCCGGCAGCGCGGACCACACCGCGCGTGGCGACTCCCCGGCCGCCAGCCGGCTGACGAGGCCACCCCCGTCGTACGGCGCCCAGGCGCTCGTCGCCGCAGCGGGGTCGACTGTGACCGGTCCGGCGATCACGGGCTGCTGCTTCTCGACCGTGACGGGATCGACCATGACCATGACCTGCTCGGGGACCACGGGCTGCTGCTTCTCGACCGTGGCGTGCCGCGGCGGGACTGCCAGCCGCAGGACGTCGGAGCGGGTGCCGGCGTAACGTGCCGCGACCTCCTCGGCGAGACGCGCGACGGCCGGCGACAGGACCGGCTCCGCGCTCACCGCCCGTCGCAAGGGCATGAGCCGGCCCGGATGCTCCGAGCGCTCGACCCGCTCCAGGACGAACCCGTCGACATCCTGACCGGCGAAGCGCACCTTCACGCGGGAGCCCGGCACCACCTGCTCGTCGAGCTTGCGTGGCACGAGGTAGTCGAAGGGCCGGTCCAGGTGCGGAAGCGGGATGTCGACGAGCACCCGCGCGACCGGCAGCGTGGCGGCCGGGTCGACCGGCTTGGGGCCCTTCTCGCGCGCCGCTGCCCGCGCACGGGCGGTCCCGACCTCGGCGCGGGCGCGGGCCAAGTCGGGCAGCAGGTTCAACTGCCGGCCGCTGACCGGGCCGGGAGACCCCTTGGAGCCGTCGGGCGCCTCGGCACCGGGAGACCCCTCGGAGCCGTCGGGCGCCTCGGCACCGCCGGCCACCTCGGCACCAGAAGGTGCGTCAGCAGCAGAGGGTTCGACAGGCTCGGTCACGCGACAGTCCTACCAGCCCGGACCGACGCCCCGGAGGCTCACCACGGACGTCGTTGCACGTTACGCAGGTTTCAAGCGGCCGCAGACCTGCGTATCGTGCATTCTCAGTGCATGTGGCACGCGCGAGGTCAGACCCCGGCCGCCGACTTGAGGGCGTCGACCCGGTCGATCCGCTCCCAGGTGAAGTCGGGCAGCTCCCGGCCGAAGTGGCCGTAGGAAGCCGTCTTGGTGTAGATCGGCCGCAGCAGCAGGAGGTCGCGGATGATCGCGGCCGGCCGGAGGTCGAAGACCTCGAGCACGGCCTTCTGGATCGTGGCGACGGGCAGGGTCTCCGTGTCGAAGCAGTCGACGTAGAAGCCGACCGGTTGGGCCTTTCCGATGGCGTAGGCGACCTGAACCTCGCACCGACGGGCCAGGCCCGCGGCGACGACGTTCTTGGCCACCCAGCGCATGGCGTACGCCGCGGACCGGTCCACCTTCGAGGGGTCCTTGCCGGAGAACGCACCGCCGCCGTGGCGGGCCATCCCGCCGTAGGTGTCGATGATGATCTTGCGGCCGGTCAGCCCGGCATCTCCCATCGGACCACCGACCTCGAAGCGACCGGTCGGGTTCACCAACAGCCGGTAGTCGTCGGAAGGCAGGTTGAACTGGGCCAGGACCTCGTCCACGACGTGCTGCCGGATGTCGGGGGTCAGCATCGCGTCGAGGTCGATGTCGGCGGCGTGCTGGGTGGAGACCACGACGGTGTCGACCCGGACGGGCCGGTCCTCGTCGTCGTACTCGATGGTGACCTGGGTCTTGCCGTCGGGACGAAGGTAGGACAGCGTGCTGTTCTTGCGCACCTCGGAAAGTCGCTCGGCGAGCCGGTGCGCGATCATGATCGGCAGCGGCATCAGCTCGGGCGTGTCGTCACAGGCGTAGCCGAACATCAGGCCCTGGTCTCCCGCCCCCTGCCTGTCGAGCGGGTCCAGGGACGCCTCGCTGCGGGCTTCGTATCCCGCCGTGAGCCCCCGGGCGATATCGCCGGACTGGCCACCGATCGCCACCATCACGCCACAGGAGTGGCCGTCGAAGCCCTTGTGCGAGGAGTCGTAGCCGATCTCGAGGATGCGCTCGCGCACGCGCTTCTTGATGTCGACGTAGCCGGAGGTGTCGACCTCGCCGGCCACGACCACGAGCCCCGTGGTCAGCAGCGTCTCGACCGCGACCCGGCTGTTCGGGTCCTGCTCGAGCATCGCGTCGAGGACCGAGTCGCTGATCTGGTCCGCGATCTTGTCCGGGTGACCCTCGGTCACGGACTCGGAGGTGAAAAGTCTTCCAGCCACGTGCTGTTACCCCTTGTCGGTCCTGCTTGTCGGTCCTGCTTGTCGGTCCTGCTGGTTCTCCGGCGGGCCGGTGGCCCGGACGTGCCGACACCCTAACCTGCGTCAGGAGCGCCGCTCAGCCGGTCTCGAAACGTGCGACGACATGGTCCCAGACGACGTGGGCCAGCGCCGACTTCGAGGCCCGCGGGACCTCGGTCGTCCCGCCGCCCGTGTCGAGGATGACCGCCTCGTTGTCCGCCTCGCCGAAGACCTTGCCGCCGCTCACGTCGTTGACCACCAGAAGGTCGCAGCCCTTGCGAGCCAGCTTGCTCCGGGCGTGGTCCAGGACGGAGCCCGCCTCGTCACCCGTCTCGGCCGCGAAGCCGACGATCACCGACCCCGGACGAGCACGCTGGTGCGAGATGTCGGCGAGGATGTCGGCGGTCTGCTCGAGAGGTACGACGGGCGCGGTGCCGTCCTGGGCTTTCTTCATCTTCGACACCGCGGTCGAACGCGGGCGGTAGTCGACCGGCGCGGCAGCCATCACGACCGCGTCGGCACCGGCCGCAGCGGCGAGGACCGCCTCGTGGAGCTGGCCGGTGGTCTCGACCCGGACCACCTTCACCCCGGCCGGGTCCGGCAGGGAGACGTTGGCCGCCACGAGGGTGACCTCCGCTCCGCGTGAGAGCGCCGACCTGGCCAGGGCATAGCCCTGCAGCCCGGAGGAGCGGTTGCCGAGGAAACGGACCGGGTCGAGATACTCCCGGGTGCCCCCGGCGGAGACGACCACGTGTCTGCCGGCCAGGTCGAGCAGGTTCGCCCGGTCTCCGCGGAACAGCATGTCGCGGGCGATCTCGAAAATCTCGACCGGGTCAGGAAGCCGACCCTTGCCGCTGTCGGCGCCGGTGAGCCGGCCCTCGGCGGGCTCGATGACCAGAGCTCCACGACGGCGGAGCGTGGCGACGTTGTCCTGGGTGGCGGGGTGCTCCCACACCTCGGTGTGCATCGCCGGGGCGAAGACGACGGGGCACCGAGCGGTGAGCAGGGTGTTGGTCAAGAGGTCGTCGGCGAGGCCGTGGGCTGCCTTCGCGAGCAGATCGGCGGTGGCCGGGGCGACCACCACCAGGTCCGCGGTCCGTCCGATCCGGACGTGCGGGACCTCGTGGGCCGAGTCCCACACGTCGCTGGAGACAGGCTTGCCAGAGAGCGCCGCCCAGGTGGGTGCACCCACGAACCGCAAAGCAGCGGCAGTCGGCAGCACGGTCAAGTCATGACCGGACTCGGTGAACCGGCGAAGCAGCTCAGCAGCCTTGTAAGCCGCGATCCCACCGCTCACACCGAGGACCACACGGGTCGGACCGGTCATGGCAGTCGGAGGGTCGCTCAGGCGTCGGCGGACAGCTGGGCGGACGGCTGGGCGGTTGGTTCGATGGCGGCGTCCGGGTCGATGTCCTCGCAGGTCAGCAGGTCCCCGTTGATCTCGCGGAGCGCGATCGAGAGGGGCTTCTCCTGGACGTGGGTGTCGACGAGCGGTCCGACGTACTCGAGCAGCCCCTCTCCCAGCTGGGAGTAGTAGGCGTTGATCTGACGGGCCCGCTTGGCGCTGTAGAGCACCAGCTTGTACTTGGAGTCGGTCTTCGTGAGGAGCTCGTCGATGGACGGGTTGGTGATGCCCTCGGCAACGGGTGCGGTTCCAGACACGCTTCTTATTTCCTCAGCTCTTGGGGGGGTTCTCCATCAAGGCTACCAACTCCGCGGCCGCAGCGTGAATCTCGGTGTTGACGACCGTGGCGTCGAACTCCGTCTCGGCCGCGAGCTCCTCCCGCGCGGTCTCCAGACGACGCCCGCGTTCCTCCGCGCTCTCGGTGCCGCGACCGAAGAGACGGCGGACCAGCTCCTCCCAGGTCGGCGGCTTCAGGAAGACGAACAAGGCGTCAGGCATGGTCGTGCGGACCTGGCGGGCGCCCTGCAGGTCGATCTCCAGAAGAGCGGGTCGACCAGATGCCAGCGCCTCCTCGACCGGCTGTCGGGGGGTGCCGTAGCGGGCGGCTCGGTGCACCACCGCCCACTCCAACAGCCGGTCCTCTGCGACGAGCCGGTCGAACTCCTCCTCGGACACGAACCAGTAGTGGCGGCCGTGGATCTCGGCAGGGCGCGGCGGGCGCGTCGTCACGGACACCGAGATCCAGACCTGGGGGTGCTCAGCGCGTACGACGGCCGCAACCGTGCCTTTCCCGACCGCGGTCGGACCGGCCAGGACGGTGAGTCGACTCGCCCGACGAGTCGTGTCCGGCGGCGCGCCACCAGCCACCGTCACGAGTCGCGCGGGGCGAACTCGCGCTGGAGGGCAGCGACCTGGTTGGCTCCCAGCCCGCGGACACGCCGGCTCTCGGAGATACTCAGGCGCTCCATGGTCTGCCGGGCGCGCACCTTGCCCAGGCCGGGCATCGCCTGCAGCAGGTCGAGCACGCGCATCTTGCCGATCACGTCGTTCTCCTGGCCCTGCCGGAGCACGTCGACGATCGAGGCGCCGGAGTGCTTGAGCCGGTTCTTCACCTCGGCCCGCTCACGACGGGAGGCCGTGGCCTTCCTCAGATTCGCCTGGCGCTGTTCCGGGGTGAGTTCCGGCAATGCCACGGTGCAGACCTCGATCGACTTGTGGGGCGGTGGCGGCTGAGAGTGAGAGAACAGCTCGCAATCTAGCCATCCGGAGGCCCCTGCTGCAATGCGGACCGACACAGGACGAGTGCGGGTCAGGTCTCACCTGAGCAGGCCGCGCCGACGCAGCAACGGCTCGGTGCTCGGCTCGCGGCCACGGATCGAGGCGAAGGCCGACAGCGGGTCCACGGAGCCGCCTCGACACAGCAGCCGGTCGCGGAACGTGTCGCCGTTCGCCCGGGTCAGCCCACCGTTCTCCTCGAACCAGCCGACCATGTCGGCGTCGAGGACCTCGCTCCAGAGGTAGGAGTAGTAGCCGGCGTCGTAGCCGTTGGTGAACGCGTGCGCGAAGTAGCCGGTGCGGTAGCGCGGCGGCACCAGGTCCGAGAGCACCCCGTGGCGCTCGAGAGCGGCGGACTCGAAGGCTTCGACCTCCTCTGCGGGCACCGGGTCGGAGTCGGGCGGGAGCCGGTGCCACTCGTGGTCGAGCAGAGCGGCACCCAGCATCGCGACGGTGTCGAACCCCATGCCGGCCTCCCTCGAGGCGATCAGGCGGTCGGCGATGTCCTGGGGCAGCGGTTCACCGGTCTCGTGGTGCTTTGCATAGTTGGCCAGGACTGCAGGGTCCCAGGCCCACATCTCGTTGACCTGTGAGGGGAACTCCACGAAGTCGCGGGGCACCTCGGTCCCGGCGATGCGCGGGTAGGTCACGTCCGAGAACAGCCCGTGCAAGGCATGGCCGAACTCGTGGAAGGCGGTGCGGACCTCCTCGACGGTCATCAAGGCAGGCTGGTCACCTGCAGGTCTCGGCACGTTGAGACACACCACCACGACGGGGCGCCGGGCGAGCAGCTCGGACTGGGTGACGAACTCGTCCATCCACGCGCCTCCCCGCTTGGTCGGCCGGGCGAACCAGTCGCACACGAACAGGCCGAGCACCGAGCTGTCGGGGCCGTTGCCGTCACGGACCTCGTAGGTGCGCACGTCGGGCGCGTAGGCCGGCAGGTCGTCGCGCTCGGCGAAGGTCAGGCCGTAGAGCCGCTCGGCGGCGAAGAACACCCCGTCGCGCAGGACCCGGTCCAGCGAGAAGTACGGACGCAGGGCAGCGGTGTCGACGTCGTACGTCGCGGCCTTCACCCTCGCCGCGTAGTAGGCCCAGTCCCACGGCTGGACCGGGCCGTCGATCCCGTCGGATCGCATCGCGGCCTCGATCCGTGTCCGCTCGACGGCGAGGTTCGCCATCGCCGGCACAGCCATGGCGTCGAGCATGTCGGTGACCGCCGCGGTGGTGCCTGCGGTCTGGTCGGCCACGACGTAGGCCGCGTGGTCGGGGTAGCCCAGCAGGCCGGCCCGCTCCGCGCGGAGGGCGGTGATCCGGTTGACCAGCGCCCGGGTGTCGTGGTCGCCGTCGCGCAGACCGCGCGTGGTGGACGCATCGTGCAGTCGGCGGCGCAGGTCGCGGTCGCGCATCGAGGAGATCGCCGGCTGGATCGTCGGGGACGACAGCGTGATGACGTAGCCGTCGAGGTCGCGCTCCTTGGCGGCCCCCGCAGCGGACTCGACCGCGTCATCGGAGAGCCCGTCGAGGTGGGCGCGGTCCTTGACGTGCACCGCACCGGCGTTGCTGGCGGCGAGCAGCGTGGAGCCGAAGGTGGTGGTCGCCCTGGAGATGTCGTCGTTGAGTTCCTTGAGCCGCTGCTGCTGTTCAGGGGCGAGGCCGGCCCCTGCGCGGACGAAGTCGGTGTGGTGCCGCTCGACGAGCCGGCGTTGCTCCTCGCTGAGGCTACCGGCGGAGGTTGAGCCCGCCGCCTCCGCCGCGGCGTGGACCGCGTCCACGCGCGCGAACAGCTCACGGTCGAGCAGGATCGCGTCGCGGTGCGCGGACCACTCCGGCATCAGCTCCGACTCGAGTGCCTGCATCTCCGGCGTCGCAATCGAGTTCGCGAGCTCGTAGAAGACCCGCATGTTCCGGTCGAGCAGGGCTCCGGTCCGCTCCAGAGCCTCGATGGTGTTGTCGAAGGCTGCCGGTTCGGGGTTGCTGGTGATCGCCGTGATCTCGGCCCGTTGCTCGGCCACGCCTGCGTCGAAGGCGGGGCGATAGTGCTCGTGGCGGACCGCGTCGAAGGGTGGGAACGCGAACGGCAACGTGCTGGGTGCGGCGAACGGGTTGCTCTCGTCGAGTGCCATCCTGTGTTTCTACCTCGGTCGGGCGGGCCGTGTCGAAACTAGTCACTCACGCCTGTGGATCGGCCAACCCGGCGAACGTCTCGACGGCGCGGAGCGCCGCCTCGTGCAGGGCCTGCTTCCCAGGGCCTGCGGCCAGGATCTCCCGGGAGATGCTGGGGAGCACGTTGCGCACGGCACTGCCGAAGATCCGGCGTACGTCGTCCAGGGTGCCGCCCTGTGCGCCGATGCCTGGCACCAGCAGTGGCCCGTTGACGTCGAGGAACTCGGTGGTCTCCCCGATCGTCGCGCCGACCACAGCGCCGACCGAGCCGAGTCCCTCCGCGTCGACGTTTCGCGACGCGATGGCGTCGAGGACGGTCCCGGCGACGGTGCGGCCGTCCGCCGTACGAGCCTGCTGGAACTGGGACCCCTCCGGGTTGGAGGTCATCGCGAGCACGAAGACCCCGGCGTCGTGGCGCAGCGCCGTGTCGATGACCGGGTCGAGCGATCCCATGCCGAGGTAGGGACTCACCGTGATCGCGTCGACGCCCAGTGGGCTGCTCGGTGTCAGGTAGGCGTCGGCGTAGGCCTGGGCCGTGGAGCCGATGTCGCCGCGTTTGACGTCGAGAAGGACCAGGGCGCCCCTCTCCCGGCAGGCAGCGATGACCTGCTCCAGGACGCCGATGCCGGCCGAGCCGTGCCGCTCGAAGAAGGCCGACTGCGGCTTGACGACGGCCACGTCACCGGCGAACGCCTCGACCGAGGCCATCGCGAACTTCTCCAGGCCGAACGCCGAGTCGGTCAACCCCCACGTGTCCATCAGGGCCGGGTGCGGGTCGATCCCGACGCAAAGCGGTCCTCGGGTGTCCATCGCCTCGCGAAGTCTGCTGCCGAACGTCATGTGGCGTCCCTCTCAAGATCCGGGTGTCCCGCTCCGACGAGATCGGCGGGGCGCTTGACGTCGTGCGCCGCAAGCTCGTGCGCGAGCTCCTCGGTGATCCGGCGTACGGCGCCGGGGTCGCTGAGCAGCGTGGTGCCGACCTGGACAGCGGAGGCACCCGCCAGCAACATCTGGACCACGTCGAATCCGCTGCGCACCCCTCCGACGCCGACGAGCGGCAGGTCGGGCATCGCACGGTGGACGTCCCACACGCATCGCAGGGCCTGGGTGAGCACGGCCGGCCCGCCGACCGTGCCGGTCACCCCGCCGAGCGAGGGTCGCCACGTGTCCGGGTCGAACCTCACGCCCGGGAATCCGTGCACCAGGATGACCCCGTCGGCGCCGTTGCGGGCAGCCGACCTAGCCAGCTCCACCAGGCCGGACCCGGGGGCCAGCTTGGCCAGGACCGAGACCCCGCGGGGGACCTCCCCTGCCACGGCGCTGAGGACCCTGCCGATCTGGTAGCCGTCGTCGCAGAACCGGCGTTCGTAGGCGTCCCGGTTGGTGCTGACCAGGTTGACCTCGAGCGCCGACACCCCCGGGCTGCTCGCCACGCGCCGCGCGAGCTCGGCGTACTCCCCCAGCGTCGTCCCGGCGATCGAGACCACCGTGCGGACCCGGCGCTGGGCGAGCCAGGGCAGCTCGGTGGCCAGGAAGCCCTGCATGCCGGGGTTCTGCCCGCCGGTCTCCGTCAGCATCCCGGAGGGGGTCTCCACGAGGCGCGGTGTCGGCGCGCCCGGGGTCGGGTCGAGGGTGATCGTCCGGGTCGTGAAGGCACCGACTGTGTCGAGCGCGAGATAGTCCTCGAGCTCCCGGCCGGTGCCGCCGCATCCGGCCGCGGTGAGCACGGGACTGGTGAGGGTCATCCCAGCGACCTCGGTGGTGAGGTCGACGGGCTCGCGGTCGAGCGTCATCGGGCGTCCTCCGGTACGGCGCCGAGGTCGGTCCACCGGACCCGGTCACCGCGGAACACCGGACCGTCGAAGCAGGCCCGCACCATGCGAGTAACGCCGTCCTCCCCGACCACCGGCACGACACAGGCCTGGCAGAGACCGGTGCCGCACGGCATCTCGACGTCGAGCAGGGTCTGGCTCCACGCACCGTGCTGCTCCGCGATGGCGGCGACGGCGTGCAGCGTGGTGTGCCGACCGGCCGCGTAGACCACCTCGGCACCGGTCCGAGACAACAGGTCGGGCAGGCCGTCGGCGACGGTGCCGGCGATCCCGACCGAGCCGTCCTCCGTGGTAACGGTGACGCCCCGCGTGGCGCGGCGGGCCTCGAGGGCACCGAAGAGCTGATGGTCGCTGCGCCCGCCGAGCAGCATGTGCACGGGGCAGTCCCGCTCGCGCAGCCGCTCCGCCAGCGGGAACAGCGGGGCGCTCCCGGCCTCCTCCCCGACGAGCACGCAGGTGACCGGCTCCTTCGGGAGCGCGAACGGACGGCCCAGCGGCCCCAGGACGTCCAGCTGGGTGCCTGCGGGCGCTGTGGCGAGCCAGAGCAAGCCGGGGTCCGCGCCGATGTCGGGGACCTGGAGGACGACCTCGACCGTGCCGCCGTGGGCGCCGGTCGAACGGACCCGGTGGATCGGGAAGGTCCGCCGGGCGAGCCGTTCCGACATCGGTCCGCCGACGTCCAGCGCGATGAACGTCCCCGGTCGGAACCGCTCCGCGAGGCCAGGAGCGAGCAGGCTGAGCACGTGGAAGGCACCCACCCGCTTGACGCCGAGCACCTGTCCCGGCGTCGAGAGACCGGTCGCGTTGGCCGCCGCTGTCATGGCTTGCCCCCGCGCCGCCCGGGGGGCCGGACCGCCACCGGGAGTCGGCCCGCGACTGGGGGCCCCGCGACTGGGCGTCGGCCCGCCAAGATGCACGGTACGCAGGTGTGGACCCGTGTCCGACC
>JBPCND010000078.1:0-5599 GCA_051001655.1 Nocardioides sp.
CTCATCCACCACGACCCTGGACTTGGCCCCCGCACGTAGCCCGAACCCTCAGAGACAGAGGGGTCGTGTTCCCAAGGCGACGTCACGAAGTCGAGCCGCCGGCGGCTATCGCCCCGCCCGAACGGGCAGTTGAAGGTAGGAGGCGCGCTCGCCGCCAGTGTGGATGGTGTGGTGGCCGCTGTTGGCGGGGTTGTATTCACGGACCCGAGGCATCATCGGTCCCAGGATGTTTCGGGAGCTGATGACGAAGCGCAGCTGTTCGCCGGGGTAGAACACCAAACCGATCGGGAGCAGGTCGATCTCGATGTCTACGACCTCGCCGGGCGCAAGCTTCTGCACTTGGTCAAAGCTGTGGGCGGGTACGTCTTCGGTGGACAGCGTCTCGTCGAGGTGGCGTGCGGAAACCCGCAGGCGTCCGTCGGATCCCTTGTAGCGCAGGATCGTGGCTCCGCGATCGGTCACGTCGTGGGCCATGGCCCTCTGGTTGGGGACGGTAAATGCCTGGAGGGGTGTGCCATGAGCGTCGAGCTTCTGGATGAGGACGAACAGATCCATGTCGTCGGCGCCGCTGGCCTCGACCCACAGGTGTGCCTTGGGATAGCCGACCATCACGGTCTCGTGCTCGAAGCGCGTGAGGAACGACACCGCGTCCGGGTTGGACCCGACGTCATAGCCGACCGACACCTCATCGGCCGACGCCTCCGGCAGCAAGGTGCGTGAGCGGCCGTCGAGGTAGTACTTGGTCGAGGTGACGTCTGCCGGGGGGAACTCGGCGGCGGCAACAGCGACCCGGTCATTGCCGTGGAGGTCCAGGACGGAGTACCGGACCCGCGGCGTCTGTTCCCAGTCGTTGTCCTCGTCCTTGAGGTAGCGGTCGAAGAACTTCCGCAGGTCCTCGACGTTGGCCTGGTCGTAGTAGTCGGGCCACTCCTGGCTGTTGTGGATGCGCAGCCACTTGTCCTGGGAGGCCATCCGCCGCCAGCCGCGGAACGTGCCGGCGGTGTGCAGGGTGTTCGAGTAACTTGCGACGACGTAGGCCGGGACAGTGATCTGGTCGAAGGCCGGGATCTTGTTCTCCCACAGGTCGTGCATGAGGGGGAACCGTTCGACCTCGGTCAGGATGTCTTCCTTCTGGTTCTTGCCCCAGAAGCTGCCGTGCTGGAGCAGCTCGGCGAACCCGGTGTCGGGCATGCCTCCCCGCATGACGAGGTCGCGGTAGACGTCGCTCACGCCTTCCCACGGGTTGATCGCGGCGAGGTGGGGAGGCTGTTCGGCGGCGGTGAACCACTGTGAGGCCGCCAGGTAGGAGGTGCCGCTCATCCCGACCTTGCCGCTGCACCACTCCTGGTCGGCGAGCCACTCGATGAGGTCGTGACAGTCCTGACCCTCTTGGCGATCCCACAGGACGCTGTCGCCCTCGGAATTGGCCACACCGCGGACGTCTGGGTTGCAGATCGCGTAGCCCTGGGCGCACCAGTACGCCGGGTCCGGACCCTCGAACTTCTCCAGACCCGAAACCAGCTTGTTGTCCAGCCCGACGATGGCGAATACGCCCATCACGCTGCGCGAGGTCCCTTGGCCCTTGCCGTACGGGCTCCACGCCACGATGACCGGGACCTTCTCGTCCCCGGCGGGGCGCATGATGTCGACGTGGATCGTCACGCCGTCCCGCAGGGTGACCGGGGTGTCCTTCTCGAAGACGATGTCGACGGGCAGGGGTCGGAACGGCGGCGCGATCTGGGTGCCCCTCGTCAACGTTCGGGTGCCTGGGTCGAAGTCGCTGAAGATGCCGTACCTGTCGCCTGGTTCGAGGGGGTGGGACGGCACGTAGACCTTGTGGTCATTGCTCATGACGGGTTCCTTGTCCGTGTCGGGAGCCGCACTCTCGGCCCCTGCGGGTCCCGGTGCCGACGCGCGCTTCGATCCCGGCTGATGGGTTGGTATGGGCGACGGTCGTCACAGGGCCCGGCGGTGGTGGTTGGCGACGACCGGGTTGCGGAGGATGCCGAGCCGCTCAATGTCGACCTCGACGATGTCGCCGGGGTGCAGCAGCCACGGCGGGGTGCGGGCGTAGCCGACGCCGGACGGGGTTCCGGTGGCCAGCAGGTCGCCGGGGCGCAGCGTGAAGCTGTGCGAGATCAGCGAGAGGGTGTCACCGACGGTGTAGACTATCTCGTCGGTGCGGCCGTCCTGGACGGTCTCGCCATTGACCCGCGTCTGCACACGCAGCCCGTTACGCAGGTCGCCGACCTCCGCGGCCGGGACCATCGGCCCGAGCGGGCCGGAGTTGTCCCCGTTCTTGCCGAGAATCCACTGGCTGGTGAGCTTCTGTGCCGTCCGTGAGGTCACGTCGTTGAACGTGGAGTAGCCGACCACGGCAGCCAGCGCCTGGTCGGGCGTGGCGTCGACCAGCGTCGAGCCCAGGTAGGCCACGACCTCGCCTTCCCAGTCCACGCCCTCCTCGTTGGAGGGTACCGGGATCGGGGCGCCGCCGACGCTCAGCGAGGCGGTCCAGCGGGCGAACAGCGTCGGGTAGTGCGGCAGATCCTCGTCGCGGAAACTGCCCTCGGCGACGTGCCTCAGGTAGTTCAGCCCGATGCAGATCACCCGCGCACCCGGCAGCACCGGTGGGACCTGCTGCATGTCGGCGATTGGGATGGTCGGCCCGGCCGGTGTCCGGGCGAGCCAGCCGACGGCGTCGGCCCAGAAGTCCTCGAGCCCGGCCAGCATCTCCGAGCAGGAGCAGCGCGTCGTAGGGGTCCTTCTCGCTTTCCACTACCATGCGCTGCGCGGTGGCCCGCTCCGCGGCGGTCCCGGTCCCGGTGTCCCCCGCGACCGCGATGCGCACCGCGGGTGCCCCGAGATCGGGGGCACGACGTCGCCAGCGACCCTCGACGGCAGCCCAGGGGCGAACGCCGAGACGACGAACTCCGGCGGAGACAACACGGCGACGCACCCGACGGCCACCAGGGCAGCCGCGAGCCCGAGGACCGCGAGACGTCGGCGGCGGGTCACCCGTCCATGGTCACTGCGTGCTCCTGAGAGAACGCTGAGTGCCCGCCGGCCATGGGCGGTCAGCGGAGGCGACGGTCACGCGGGATCGGATGGCCGATATCGACGATGTCGTGTGGGCCGTTCTCGTCCTCGACGGTTTCGCCCTGGCCTGGGTGCGCCGGCAGCAGCAGGGTGAACAGCGCCGAGCCGGGTTGGCAGATCAGCCGGCCGCCCTCGCCCTCGGCGAGACTGCGCGCTAGGTCCAGGCCGCGCCCGTGCGGCCCGGCCGGCGGTACACGTTCGGGTGCGATCGGGTCGTTCAGGCCGGCGCCTTCATCGTCGATGTCGATGGCCAGGATCTCTCCGGCGTCCCGGACGGTCACGGTCACAGCGCCCCGGCCGTGCCGCAGGGCGTTGTCCAGCAGGACCGCGAGGATCTGCCGTACGGCGGCGGGGGCCGCCACGGTGGCCGGCAGGTCGGGCTCGGGTCGCAGCCGCAGCGGTCGTCCCTGGGCGGCCAGTGGGGCGTGCCAGCCGGCGCGGATCTGGTCGAGCAGGCCGGGGACCTCCAGGGGTTGCCCTTCCTGTGGGCGGCGGGTCAGGGAGAGCAGGTCGTCGATGGTGCGCTCCAGGCGATCCACTCCGGTCAGCGCCGCTTGGATGGCCTGCGCGGTCTGCTCTGCGCTACCGGATGGGTCCTGCGCGGTTTCCAGGTGCAGGCGCAGACCTGTCAACGGCGTACGTAACTGGTGTGAGGCATCGGCGGAGAACGCACGTTCGCGGGTCAGGAGCGCGTCGAGCCGGTGGGCGGTCCGGTTCAGCGACCGTCCGGCGGTGTCGATCTCGGCGATCCCGCTGGGTTCGGTGCGGGCGCCGAAGTCTCCGACGCCCAGTGCGTCCGCGGCGCCGGCCAGCGCCTCCAGGGGGGCCGCCAACCGAGCCGCCTGCCGGCGGGCGACCACCCACGTGAACGCGACCGCCGCCATGGCCAGTCCGGCCATGATCAGCCAGGTGGTGAGCGTCCGGCCGTAGACCTGCGAGCGTGGCGTCGCGGCGCGCACCACGGCGATCACCGCCCGGTCTTCGCTGACCGGGACGGCCACCACCAGGTCCCCGCCGGTCGTCCCCCGGGTGGTCGTCCCGGCCAACGCTGCGGTCACGAGGTCGTCGGCGGTGTCCGGACCCCGGCCCAGCGTCCGCGTGCCGGTCGCGTCGTACAGCCCGAGGGTCGTCTCGGACTCGGTCTCGGGCAGGGTGTCGGGCCGCTGCCCCTGCACCAGGTCGGCCGACAACGTGATCGCGACGGTGTCGGCGAGGACCTCCAGTTCGTTCTTCTCGTCGCTGACGTAGTAGCTGGCCGCGCCGATCGCCAGCGGTACGCCGAACAGGCTCGTCGCGAGGATCGCGGCCAGTACCGCGAGTACGACGATCCGCCTGCGCATCCCACCTCCGGTGTACGCCGCGGATCGGGCGCTCCTCGGCGTCTGCTGGCCAGTCTGCCTCGCACCATGGCCCGGTTGGTCGGACGCGGCAGTTCTTTACCCTGCCCTAACCCGCGGCTGGCCGACTCCTTGCGTGGTCCTCCCTAGCGTCGTCGGTGACAGCAATCGGCGTTACGACCGGAGATGGGGCCGTCGTGCGAGGGATCAATGTGCGTCACCTGGGGTACGTCGCGGTGATCGCGGGCACCGTGGTGGTGGGTGCAGGGTGTGGGTCGCCGGCGCCGGGAGGCGCGGCCACCTCCGACCCCGTGTCGTCGGAGAGCAATCCGCCCGGCGACATCCCGGACGACCAGGTGTTCGTGCCGTTCGCGCCGGACTCGGGGCTGTTCACGGTCAGCGTGCCCGAGGGCTGGGCGCGCAGCAGCGACGGAGACGCGGTGGTGTTCACGGACAAGCTGAACAGCGTGCGGATCGAGACGGTGGCTGCCGCGACCGCGCCGGACGTCGCGTCGGCGACATCCGTTGAGGTGCCGGCTATCGAGGCCACAGCGACCGACTACACCGCCGGCGACGTGACGATCGTGACGCGGACAGCCGGGGACGCCGTCCTGATCACCTACGGGGCACTGTCAGACCCCGATCCGGTGACCGGGAAGACGACCACCGACGCGGTGCAGCGGTACGAGTTCTGGCGCGAAGGACAGGAAGCCATCCTCACCCTGAGCGGACCCGATGGCGCGGACAACGTCGATCCATGGAGGACGGTCACCAACTCGTTCACCTGGACCAACTGATGACGCTGACACCCGCGCTGGAGGCGCGCTCGCTGTACCGGTTCTACCGGGCCGGCGAGGACGAGACGCTGGCCCTGCGCGAGGTGTCCCTGACCGTGGCCGGGGGCGAGTTGACCGCGGTGGTCGGTCCCTCCGGATCGGGCAAGTCGACCTTGTTGGCCTGCCTGGCCGGCCTGGACGAGCCCGACGGCGGAACGGTGCTCATCGACGGGCACCGCCTCAGCCACCAGCCGGAAACGGTGCGGGCGCGGATGCGGGCGGCCGGAATCGGAGTCCTGTTCCAGTCCGCCAACCTGCTTGAGCACCTGACCGTCGCGGGCAATGTGTCACTGAGCCAAGCCATGGCCGGTGGCCGGCCGACGTCCACAC
>JBPCND010000079.1:0-4759 GCA_051001655.1 Nocardioides sp.
GTCGGCCAGGATCGCGTCCACGTCAGCGGCGTCCTTCGGCTGGTTCGGTGCGTTGTTCAACGCGTAGCTGGTGCCGTCCGGAGCCACGAACAGCACGGCGCCCAAGCCATTGGCCCCCATGCAGAGAAGGCGTCCATCCTCGACGGTCAGTGGCCAGTTCTTGCCCATGATCTCTCGGGACACCACAGCCGGGTCAGGCTTCGACGAGGGGTCCTCAGCCGGCTTGTCCGTCGACCCGAAGTTCAGGCCACACGCCGAGACGGACAGGAGGAGAGCGGCGAGAGGAGGCGACAAAGCGACCGAGCGTTCCATATCCGTCACGGTAGCGCTCGCACAAATGCTCTCCGCTCCCGGCGCACGCCCGCCCCCGACAAGTGAATCTGTCGGGGACGGGCTCATGCGCGACCCACGTTGTCGCACCCGCATAGCTAGAGCACGCGCTGCGGTCGCACGCCGGCCTCGTACCCCGCTGTGCGGGTCCCATGTGCGACTCGTGGTGTCGTCGTGGGTCGTTGTGGAGGTGGACACCGGAGGCACGGGACCAAGGCCGCCGGATACGATCGAGCATCCGAGAGGGTTGGCCAAGGCCCTTTCCCGACACCGAACCAGGAGTCACCGTGTCCCAGATCACCGTCACCATCGCCGACGCAGCCGAGCGTGTCGAGCGGACCGTGACCACGGGCACGCGGGCCTGGGAGCTCTACGTCGAGGACCCTGCCGTCATCGCGGTCCGGGTCGACGACCAGCTCCGGGATCTCTCCCAGGAGCTCGCCGACGGTGACGTGGTCGAGGGAGTCGTCGTCAGCTCCGCCGACGGGCGCGACATCCTGCGACACTCGACGGCTCACGTGATGGCGCAAGCCGTCCAAGAGCTCTTTCCGGACGCGAAGCTGGGCATCGGCCCGCCCGTCGAGGACGGTTTCTACTACGACTTCGACGTCGCCGAGCCGTTCACCCCGGCCGACCTCGAGCAGCTCGAGTCCCGGATGCGCAAGATCGTCAAGGAGGGGCAGAAGTTCGCCCGGCGCCCGGTCTCCGAGGAGGAGGCGCGCGACGAGCTCGCGATGGAGCCCTACAAGCTCGAGCTGATCGGCCTCAAGGGATCCGTCGAGTCGGCCGGTGAACATGCCGATGTCGAGGTCGGCACCGGGGAGCTGACCATCTACGACAACCTCAGGCGCAACGGGGATGCGGCGTGGAAGGACCTCTGTCGCGGGCCACACCTGCCGACCACCAAGCGCATCCCTGCGTTCAAGCTGATGCGGAGCGCCGCGGCGTACTGGCGGGGCGACGAGAAGAACAAGATGCTCCAACGCATCTACGGCACCGCCTGGGAGTCCAAGGAGTCGCTCGAGGAGCACCTGCACCGGATCGAGGAGGCGAAGCGTCGCGATCATCGCCGGCTCGGCAACGAGCTGGACCTGTTCAGCTTCCCCGACGAGATCGGTTCAGGCCTGGCGGTGTTCCATCCCAAGGGCGGGGTGCTGCGCAAGGTCATGGAGGACCACTCGCGTCGTCGCCACGAGCAGGAGGGCTACGAGTTCGTCTACAGCCCGCACATCACCAAGGCCGGTCTGTTCGAGACCTCCGGACACCTCGACTGGTACGCCGACGGGATGTACCCACCGATGCACCTCGACGAGACCGTCGACGTTGACGGCAAGATCGCCAAGCCCGGACAGGACTACTACCTCAAGCCGATGAACTGTCCGTTCCACTGCCTGATCTTCCGGTCCCGCGGGCGGTCCTACCGGGAGCTGCCGTTGCGACTGTTCGAGTTCGGCTCGGTCTACCGCTACGAGAAGTCCGGAGTGATCCACGGGCTCACCCGGGTGCGGGGAATGACGCAGGACGACGCGCACATCTATGCCACTCGCGAGCAGCTGCACGCCGAGCTGACCGGCACGCTGGACTTCGTGCTCGGCCTGCTCGAGGACTACGGGCTCGACGACTTCTACCTCGAGATGTCCACCAAGGACGAGGAGAAGTACGTCGGCGACGACGCGATCTGGGCCGAAGCCACCGCCACGCTGGAACAGGTCGCGAAGGACAGCGGCCTCGAGCTGGTGCCGGACCCCGGGGGCGCGGCCTTCTATGGGCCCAAGATCTCGGTCCAGGCACGCGACGCGATCGGCCGGACCTGGCAGATGTCGACGATTCAGCTCGACTTCAACCTGCCCGAGCGGTTCGAGCTGGAGTACACCGCCCCCGACGGCTCCCGGCAACGACCGGTGATGATCCACCGGGCGCTGTTCGGCTCCATCGAGCGGTTCATCGGCGTGCTCACCGAGCACTACGCCGGCGCCTTCCCGCCCTGGCTCGCACCCGTGCAGGTCGTGGCCATCCCGATCGCGGAGCGGCATAACGACTACCTGCACGTGGTGGCGGCCGACCTGCGACAGCGGGGAATCCGGGTCGAGGTCGACGACTCCGACGACCGGATGCAGAAGAAGATCCGCAACGCGCAGCTGCAGAAGGTGCCGTTCATGCTGATCGCGGGAGACCGGGACGTGGAAGAGGCAGCTGTCTCCTTCCGCTACCTCTCCGGCGAGCAGGACAACGGCGTCGCGCTGACCGATGCCGTCTCCCGCGTGGTCGACGCCGTCGAGCGTCGCGTCCAGGTATGAGCGGCGTCGACGACCTACCGGCCGCAGCAGACGTCGTGCCAGGACAGCTTCACCAGGACGGCGTGGGCGTGCCCGACGAGCTCGAGCGACTGTGGACCCCGCACCGGATGGCCTACATCAAAGGCGAGAACAGGCCGGCCGACGCCGAGGGCGTCGAGACGTGTCCGTTCTGCCGGATCCCCTCCCTGTCCGACGTGGACGGACTGGTCGTGCACCGGGGCGAGCTGGCGTTCGCCGTGCTCAACCTCTATCCCTACAGCCCTGGCCACCTGATGGTGTGTCCCTACCGCCATGTGGCCGACTACACCGAGCTCGACCACGCCGAGACCGTCGAGGTCTCGTCGATGACGCAGACCGCGATGCGGGTGCTCCGGAAGGTCTCGGGTCCGCATGGTTTCAACCTCGGGATGAACCAGGGTGGCGTGGCGGGGGCCGGTATCGCGGCGCACCTGCACCAGCACGTCGTGCCCCGGTGGGGCGGGGACCAGAACTTCATGCCGATCATCGGACGTACCCGGACGATGCCGCAGCTGATGGCCGACACGCGAGAGCTGCTCGCCGGCGCCTGGCCGGACTGACCGAGCCGCTAGCCTGCTCACGCCATGCTGACCCGATTCCGTGACTTCTGGACCCGAGTGATCTCACCCGTCGCCAGACTCTTCCTGCGACTGGGAGTCAGCCCCGACACGGTGACCATCCTCGGGACTCTCGGGGTGGCGTTCGGTGCACTCTGGTTCTTCCCCCGCGGCGACCTGCTGGTCGGCGTGCTGGTGATCACGGCTTTCGTCTTCAGCGACCTCGTCGACGGGCACATGGCGCGGCTGTCGGGCACGTCGTCGAGCTGGGGTGCGTTTCTCGACTCCACGCTGGACCGCCTCGGCGACGCGGCGATCTTCGGCGGGCTGGTCTTGTTCTTCGTGGGTCCTGGTGGCTCCGATCCGCTGGCAGCGCTGGCGCTCTACTGCCTGGTGATGGGGTCGGTCACCTCCTATGCCCGGGCCCGGGCCGAGGCGCTGGGAATGGAGGCCAAGGGTGGCCTTGCCGAGCGGGCTGACCGGCTCGTCGCCATCCTGGCGATGACCGGGCTCGCCGACATCTTCGACCAGCCGGTGCTGATCACCTTCACGCTCTGGGTGCTCGCGGTCGCCTCAACCATCACGGTCGTCCAGCGGATCCTGCTGGTCCGTCGGCAGGCTCTGTCGGCGACCTGATGACGGGACCTCGCCGCGTTGTCGGGCTGGCTTCGAGACATGCCACCACAGCGGCGTACCTCTCCGGCTGGCGACTGGTCAGGCTGCTTCCGGAACGGACCGCGCTGTCGGCGTTCACGAGGATCGCCGACCAGGTCCACCGCCGCGACGGTCGGAGTGTCCAGCGGCTGCGCAACAACCTGTCGCGAGTCGTCCGTGGAGAGGACCTCGAGGCCGTCACGCGGGCCGGCGTGCGGTCCTACCTGCGCTACTGGTGCGAGTCGTTCCGGTTGCCGTCCTGGCCGACCGAGGACCTGGTGAGGCGGACCCGCGTCATTGGCGAGCAGCACGTCCGCGACCCGCAGTCCCGAGGGGAAGGGGTCGTCGCAGCGCTGCCGCACATGGCCAACTGGGACTGGGCCGGGGCCTGGGCCTGCACCACCGGGATGCCGCTGACGACCGTGGCCGAGCGGCTGGAGCCGGCGCGGTTGTACGACGAGTTCGTCGCCTTCCGACACGGGCTGGGCATGGAGATTCTGCCGCTCACCGGCCACGACCCACCCTTCCCGATCCTGGTCAGGCGGGTCCGGGAGGGCCGGTTCATCTGCCTGCTCGCCGACCGGGACCTGTCCCGCACCAGCGTCGAGGTGACCCTGTGCGGAGAGCTCGCCCGGATGCCGCGTGGCCCGGCGCTGCTGGCCCGGGACAACGGCGTCCCGCTGGTCCCGATGACGTTGGCCTACCGCGACCTGGACCTCGAGCTGACCTTCCACGACCCCGTCCCGCATGCGCCCGGTGACGAGGGGATCGTGGCGATGATGCAGGGGGTCGCCGACGCGTTCAGCGCAGCGATAGCCGCCGACCCCCAGGACTGGCACATGATGCAGCCGGTGTTCGCGGCCGACCTGTCGCGGCGCGGCGGGTCCCGATGAGGATCGGCAT
>JBPCND010000080.1:0-2917 GCA_051001655.1 Nocardioides sp.
CGATGCGACGCCGTCCCGGCCGGTGTACGTCGCCACGACGTGCACCGCGTCGGCAGCGTCGGCCGACACCACGAGGTAAGCGGGCTCGGCCGCGCCGTCCATGACCCGACAGGTCGTCGAGCCGCCCAGGACCAGCAGCTTCTCCCTGCCGAGCGATGCACCGTCTGGACCTACGCGCTCGATCGCGACGCGTCCGGTGCCTCGCTCCGCGGTGTTCGCGCACAAGGTGAGGGCCGTTTGCGGCTCGAGGGCGACCACCGCTGGTGCGCCGAGTGCGGGGCTCGCCCCAGTCACGGCGAAGTCCGGTCGAGGCGCACCTGTCGTGGCCTCGACGCCACCGGTGACAGGAACCGTCGACACGAGCCGCCACGACGTCGACGCCCGGTCGGCGATCGCAGTGACATCGGTGACCAGCACGGACCCGGGACGCACCCTGAGGTCGGCCAGCGCCGTCGGCTGGAAGGGACCAGACGAGGTCATCGCCTGAACCTGGACGAGAGCCTCGTGACGCCCCGGGTTGGCGATCACCAGCGCACGCTCACCCTGGCCGGCGGGACCGCCGTTCACGACCAGGTCGGTGCGTGGCGGCGTCGAGGCGCTGACCCACTCCGATCCAGCCGGTGTGACCCCGCTGATGCGGGTGGTGTTGACCGCAGCGACGACGCGGCCGCGTTGCGTGCGCACCTGAACGGTGGCAGGGGAGAGTCCGGGTGCGAATCGCGCCAAGTTCAGTGACCGCCGGGACCAGGGGCCGAGCGGGATACCGCGCGAGCCCGCTGCCTGCACCCGTCCTTTCGGGCCGTAGATCAACACGTCGACCACGGCGACTCCCGGGCTCGGGTTGGCGAGGACGAGCCGCGAGGTCGTCCCCACCTGGGTGCCGACGCCGTTGAACCACCACTGGTCGGCCGGCCGGTCACAGCCGCTGACGGCGAGGCCGGACCGCTGCCCTCCCGTCGAGGTCGAGAACTGGTATGCCGTCGTACCGGCGGCCCGCCGACCCTCCGCGACAGCCAGCACGCTCGGTTCGGCTGCCGTCGTCAGCTGCTGGACGAGGGGCACCCGTGCTGCCTCCTCGGTGCCCAAGGGGCGAGCCGTCGCGGCCTGGAGCACGCTGAGCTCGAGCGACCCGCTGCCGTCCCGCGCGTTCGGGGAGACGGCGAAGACCGAGGTCGTGGTCGCCGCATCGACCAGCGACTCCGGACAGCTCAGCGTCACGTCGAGCGGGGCCACCGTCGCGGACTTTCGTGGGGGGACGGACACGGACGAGTCCGTCCCGCCCGCGACGAGCAGCGCAGCGGCGCACACCAGCACGGCGAGCCCGGCAACGACGTCCCGGACACGACTCATCGGTCATCCTCCTGCTCGTCGTCTCGGCGTCGTGCACCGGGAGCCGCGAGGACCAGCGCCAGCACCCACGCAGCTGCCTGCCCGACAAGCCACCACGTGCGAGACCCCTGCGCCGAGACGATCAACCGGCCACCGTCGGCACCGAGCTTGAATACCCTGCCTGCCTCGAGCGAGCTGTCGTCGACCACCTCGAGTGGGGCACCGTCGAGCGTCGCCTCGAAGTCCCTGCCGGAGGGCGTTGACACGACGAGGACGCGGCCTTCGCCGCCATTCTCCACCTGCTCATCGGTCCGGTCGTGGTAGCCCAGGACCGTCGCAGCGGCGGCGGCCTCCGGGGTGTCGGAGCCGAGCACTCGCACCAGCCCCGTAGGCACGTTGACCTGCCAGCCCGCGAGCCGTCGGGCGTTCGTGGACGCCCGTGTTAACCCCGAGATCGCATCGAGGTCGGCGACCACCTCCGGGTCGGAAGGCCGAGGTACGACGACGTACGCGACAGCGAAGTCCGCCAGCCGAGCGATGTCGGTGGGTCGTCCCTGAGAGACCAGGTCGGCTACCAGCGCGGTCAGCTCGGAGGACTCATGCCCGGGAAGGACCCCGTCGTCTCCGAGCCGTCGCCCGTCGCCGGCTCGGAGGTCGTAGCTGACGGGATCGGTGTCGGTGCGGATCACCAGAATCCGCTGCGCGGCGTCCGCCTCGGAGGCGTCCACCATGTAACGCGGCAGTGTGGTCGCCGGTCGACGGTCCAGGTCTCCGTGCGGCGCCACGACAGCCCACCAGCCGAGCGCGCCAACGGTGGACAGGGAGGCCGCGACGACCGTCAACCCCGCCACCGGCTGCCGCCAGCCGAAGCTCCCGGAGGAGACGTCGGCCCGCAGCCCGTCCGCGGCGAACCCCGCCGCAGCGAGCCCGGCCGCCTGCACGACGAGGACGGGGAAGCCCAGCCAGACGTGCGCCAGCTGATCGGTCCCCGGCAGCCGCACCACCTCGTCACCCACGATCGCGGCAGTGCCGAGCGCGATGGCCATCACCACCCAGGCGCCGGCCACCCGGGTCCGTGCGCTGGAGCGGGCCAGGGCCACGACAGCCGCGAGCACGAACCCGAGGGTCAACCACCACGGCGCGGCTGACAAGTCACCCAGCCGACCGAACGGCAGCTGCCAGCCGATCTCCGCTGCGCCGAGCGCCGTCGGGTCGACCACTCCGGCTTCGACCAGGAACCGGCGCGGCTCCTCGAGGAAACCCAAGGACCAGGGCAGCAGCAGGACCACCGGGAGCGCCACCGACGCCGTGAGAGGTCCCAACCGGCCCATTCGTCGCGTCAGCACCGAAGCGGCCATCGCGACGACCGTCGTGGCAACCGCCATCGGCCAGGCCAGCGGGACGAACGCGACCAGCAGGCTCAACGCGACACCGGTGGCGAACCCCGCGCGCCAGGGTATTCGGCGTTCGGAGTCGACCAGAGGAGCGGCCGCGCGGACGACCCATGGCACCATCACCATCGCAGCAACGGTGCCGAGATGGCCACCGGCCGCGACCCCCGAGGCCGCCAGGATGGCGGCGTAGCTGA
>JBPCND010000081.1:0-19020 GCA_051001655.1 Nocardioides sp.
AGGATCGCAGGGGGATCCGGTGGCAGCCCGCTGTCTCGATCGGGGCGGACGTTGCTGCGACCAAGGGCCGCGCAGACTCCGGCGACCTCGAGCTGGACCTGGTCGAGTTGTTCACCGACGTCGCCGACCTGGCCCGCGACCTCGGTGTAGGTGTCGCTGTCTTCCTCGACGAGATGCAGGACGTCTCGACCGAGGAGCTCGCTGCACTGTGCGGTGCCTGCCACGAGATCAGCCAGCAGGGCGCCCCGCTGGTCGTGGTCGGCGCCGGCCTCCCGCATCTCCCGGTGGCATTGGCGGCGAGCAGGTCCTATGCCGAACGGCTGTTCCGGTACGTCGTCGTGGACCGCCTGCCGCGGGAGATGGCCGACCGGGCCCTGCTGGTGCCGGCCGGCAGTGAGCAGGTCGACTACGAGCCGGCTGCGCTCGACGAGCTCTACCGGCTGACCGACGGCTACCCCTACTTCGTCCAGGCCTACGGCAAGGTGACCTGGGACGCGGCGGTTGCTTCACCGATCCGGGTCGCCGACGTGCACGAGGCTGCCCCGGAGGCCGAGCGGGAGCTCGCAGTGGGATTCTTCGGGGCGCGCTACGACCGGGCCACCCCGGCCGAGCGCGACTACATGCGCACGATGGCCGGGCTCGGGGTGGACAACGGCGACAGTGCCGTGACAACGGCCGACATCGCCGCGACGCTCGGCCGCAGGCCCCAAAGCCTCTCACCCGCGCGCGACGGCCTGATCAAGAAGGGCCTGGTCTACTCCTCCGAGCGCGGCACCGTGGCCTTCACCGTCCCCCACTTCGGCAGGTTCCTGCGCAGCCAGCGGACCTGACGCGAGTTCGGCACCGGGTGGCTGCCTGCCGGTGGGGTGACTGCGAGGCTCAGCCCGCGTCGATGAGTGGCACGTCGTAGTCCGCGATGCGGCGGTCAGCGGTGACGATCGTCAGCTGTTCGGAACGAGCCTGCGCGATGAGCAGCCGGTCGAATGGATCCCGATGATGCATCGGAAGGTCCGCGACCGCGAGCCCGTGATCGACATCGAGGCGAAGAACCCGCACGCCGCTTCGCGTCACGTGCTCGCGTAGGTCGCGCGGCACCGAGATCTTGCCGATTGCTGCCTTCACGCCGATCTCTGCGAAAGACACGACGCTGAACAACAACTCTGTCGCCTGCTCGATTGCCTCCTGCGCCGCTTGAGAGATGCGTCGTGACCCCTCCAGCTCCCAAAGCACGACGTGCGTGTCCAGCAACAGCCTCATCTCGGCTCATCGAGCATGTCGTCGATTTCGGCGTCAGTGAACTCGAAGTCGTCGGCCAAGGAGATGCGGCCGGCAAGGGACCCACGGGCCGCGAGGAAACGTTCCCCTGCCGATGAGGGCAGTTCGATCCGCACCAGCCGTGCCACCGGGACGCCATCGCGTGCGATCTCAACGGCTTCTCCGGCTTCGACCTGCGCGAGCAACTTCGACAGGTCCGTCTTGGCTTGACCGACATTGACCAGCATGACATCAACCATAGCCCGCTTGGTCAAGCCTAGCCAAGTGGCGCGGCGACGCTCTTGGACAGATGGGGTCGTCGTCGGATCTGCCGAAGCGCCGGCACCAACCAGGCGACGGTCTCGTCGAACCGATAGGTGTGGCCGCGTCGTGCCGCCTTCGGACACCGGACACCGGACACCACCACCCCCAGACGCCAGGGCAGGTGACAGATGAGGTGTCGGCCTCTGTGCCCGGCCCTTCGGGACACCGGACAGAAACGTCGCTGGCGCGGACGTGAGGACAACTCGCCGGCAGGTCTGGCAGCGCTGTGGCTACTCGGACTCGGGGGCGGACGTGGGGGAGGACCAGCCGCCGTCCGCGTCGAAGTCTCTGTACGGCGAGAGGTCGTCGCCTGCTTCGTGGTACTCGCGGGGGATCTGGAAGTCCCACCACGGCTGCGAGACGATCTGGCTCAGCTGGGCGACGGTGAGCACCGGCTCCGGGCGCGTGACGTCCCACTGGTTGCTGGGGAGATCGAAGCCGTTGGTGGCGCTGGCCACCACGCGCAGGTCCCGGTCGCGGGTGATCAGCTCCGCCACCACGCGGAGCCCGTCACCCTCCGACGTGGGCACGGGCTGGTCCTGGTAGGTGCGGATCCGGTCACCGGTGGGCAGCGTGCTCACCGTGCAGTCGACCATCCACGGCTTGCCGCAGACGAACGGCGAGTCGTCGATCATGTCCCCGTGCTGCACGTTGATGCCGACGACGCCCAACCCGCTCCCGTCGGCGGGGGTGAACTCGAGCTCGCCGTAGGTGTCGTGGCCCTCCTGGCCGGCGAACCCGCCGTACGTGCCCTGTGCCAGCTCGTTGACGGCGGCCCGCAGGGCAGCCACGGTGCTGCGCCCGGAAAGCGGCACCGTGCCCACAACTGGGTCGGACGTCGACTCGTTGGCGGATGGAGCCGCCACATCCGTGCCGGGAGCGGAGCTGCCGGTCGCGAGGTAGCCGACCGACACGGCCGCGGCCACCGCAGTGGCGGCGCCGACCGCGCTCAGCGCCTGACGGTACCGGCGCAGCTTCATCCCCCGGCGACGCGCGTGGTGGGTGAGTCGCTCGAGGTCGGCGGTCGTGCCGGCCGTCGCGTCGTACATGTGGTCGCGCAGGTTCATCTCAGTCCTCCAGGTCGGGAAAGTGGGTGCGGAGCTTGGCCAGCGCGCGCGAGGTGCGGGTGCGGCAGGCCGACGCGCTGATACCGAGCTCGGCGGCAGTGTCGGCGACGCTCTGGTCCTCCCAGTAGCGCAGCACCAGCACCGCCCGGTCCTTCGCAGACAGCTCGCTGAGCGCGTCCAACAACGCCATCCGCAGTGGTACGTCGTCCGCGTCGCTCGCTGTCTCCACGACCGACTCGACCGGAATCTCCCCGGACCGCTTCAGGCGACGCTCGGACAGATAGGTGCGGGCCAGGATCGTGCGTGTGTAGGCCACCGGGTTCTCGGCACGGCACACGAGTCGCCAGCGGGCGAAGACCTTCGCATACGTGGTCTGGGTGAGGTCCTCCGCGAGCTGGTGGTCGCCACACAGCAACAGGGCGGTCCGCAGCATCCGATGACCGGTGGCGTTGACGAACTCTTCGAAGTCCTCGGTCGTCGCCACGTCCCACGTCCTCGTGGTGGTCGCTGCCGCCGGATAGGTGCTCACACCCTTCCAGACGCGCTCAGGCCGGAAAGGGTTACCGACCCATGAGCCACAGATGGGGAATGCCCATCAAGTGGATGCAGGGTGACCGTGGCTCCGACCCAGTTCATGCGGGCAGCACCGGACTGTCGACGGTCCGGATGCACCACGCCTCGCTGCTTCGCGCTCGGCATCCCGGGTGGACTCATCACAAAGTCGTGCCGCCGGACATCCCCGGCGACGACGATGTTGCACTCCTGGGAGGTTGGGTACTGCGACGATGTGACCATGCACCGCGTCGCCGGCCGACCGCAGGTCGTCGCCCACCGAGGCGCCAGCTACTCCGCGGCCGAGCACACTCTTGGCGCTTACGTCCAAGCGCTCGACGAGGGAGCCGAGGGCCTCGAGTGCGATGTCCGGCTGACGGCTGACGGTCACCTGGTGTGCGTCCACGACCGTCGTGTTGACCGGGTGACCAACGCCCGCGGGGTGGTGTCCACCATGGCGCTGGCGCAGCTCGACGAGCTCGACTTCGCCTCGTGGAAGAACCCGTGGGGCGATCTCGACGACGAGGCTCCCGACATCGACGTACAGGCCCGACGGGTGCTGACCATGCGACGGCTGCTGGAGACGGTCCGCGACTACGACCGAACGGTCGACCTGGCGATCGAGACCAAGCACCCGACGCGTTATGCCGGTCTGGTCGAGCGGCGGTTGGTGGACCTGCTCGACGAGTTCGACTGGCTCGGTGCGGACTCGCCGGCACGGGTGATGAGCTTCTCGTGGTTGGCGCTGACCCGGATTAAGAAGCTCGCCCCCAAGCTCGAGGTCGTCTTCCTGCTCGACCAGCAGCACTCGTGGCTGTGGGCCCGCCGGATCGCCTCCGACGACTGGGTGGCCGGGCCGGGTATCGACTTCCTGCGTGAGAACCCCCGCGTGGGCCCTCGACTGCGCAAGCTCGGCCGACGCGTGCACGTGTGGACGGTGAACACCGAGGTGGACCTCGACCTTTGTGTGGAGCTCGGAGTGGAGGCGGTCATCACCGACCGTCCCTCGATGGCCCTGGCGCATCTGCGACGTCGAAACGGTCCGAGTCCGGAAAGCGCCGTCGGATGAGCTGCAGGCGACGAATCGATTTGTTTGGCGCGTGGAATGCGAGGGGATAATCGGGCGAAGGAAGCGTCGTCAAGTCAAGGACCTGGTGGTCGGGTGGCTAGGAGCTCGTTGCGAGCCGGACGCGCGCCTGTGGCGATCCGCGTCCCGTTTGCTGCGTCTTCGGTCTCCCTGGCTCGCCACAGGCTGAAGGCGTGGTTGGAGGATCTCGGTACGCCGCCCGACACCGTCGACGACGCCCGAATCGTCATCTCCGAGCTGGTCGGCAACTCCGTGCGGCATGCGCAACCGCTGCCTGAGGGCGACATCATGGTCAGCTGGCAGATGGAGCCACGAGGACTCCTCGTGTCCGTTACCGACGGCGGCAGCGGCACCCGTCCCCGCACGGTCCATGCGCCGTCGAGCGCGCTCGCCGGTCGGGGGATGGCCATCGTCGAGAGTCTGGCCGTGACGTGGTGGGCGGACAAGAAGCAGGCCCGCTCGACCGTGCACGCCATCGTCGACATCTGACCGAGGCACCCGGACCTCAGGGTGCTCAGTAGGCTCTGACCTCATGGGCAAGAAGTCACGCACGAAAGCCAGACACGCCACCTCACCTCACGGTGAGGTCGGACCGCGCCAGCCATGCCCATGCGGGTCGGGCCGCCGCTTCAAGTCCTGCCACGGCAATGCCGACGGTCCGCCACCGGTGTTCGTGTCACGACCCTTCGCCAAGCTGACCGGTGAGGTGGATGTCATCGCCATGCGGGAGTTCGTGCCCTCTGCGACGGCGCCCCTGACCCTGCGGGACGGAGACCGCACGCTCGTCCTGTGCTCGCTGTTGCCGATGGCCGCGCCGGCTCTGGTCCGAAAGGACGGCACCATCTGGCTCGCACTCCAGGTGCAGCACGGCTTCGGAGACCCCAGCCGTGACCTCGGGGCCGTGGTCGAACGGGCCCTCGAAGCCGAGGCAGGAGGCATCGTGGGGCTGACCGATCCCCCGGGAGAGGGTGCTCGGCTCCAGGACCTGGTGGAGGACGCTCCGCTGGAGGTCACCGTGCACGAAGGCTTCGACTGGTGGGTGGCCGACATCGACGACCCGACGGGCGCCGTGCACGCATCGTTGGAGTCGGCCAATGCGGCTGCCAGCCCGACGTCCCGACTGAGCTCAGTGGAGGGCGCCGACTGGACGAACGTTGGTCCCAAGGAGCACCTGCGCTGGGTGATGCCGCACGACGAGGACCAGCTGCTCACGGCTCTCGCACGGGTCCATGCTGCTGGCAAGGGCACGGTCGCCGAAGGCTCGCGGCTGGTCGGGATGTTCCGCGCCCACGGCCTGCTCGCTCCCGTCTGGGACCTCCCGGTCGGCACCGGCGTCGAGGTACTGGAGGAGCCCGCGGCGCAGTTCGCCGCCGACCTGGATGCTGCACTGGGCATGGACGCCGCACTCACGCCAGAGGAGCGCGCCGCGCGGAGCGGGTTGGCGAACCGACAGCTCACGATCCGCTGAAAGCGGCCGGCCTCGGGGCGGCCTGGACCGAGGGGACTAGACCAGCTGAGGCTGTGACTGAGCGCGCAACCACATTCTGTGGCACGCAGTTGAACACCCGGTCCGCCGACCCCTAGGTTTGGCTCAGCCCGGTCGTTGTTGTATCCCCCGTCAGCAGCGGCCGGGTTCTTCATGTGCTCCAGCGATGAGGGACCAGCCGCTGGGGCCGCGACGTTAGGACAGGACGAGCCAGGTCCTGCCGTCGATGAGCTCACGTGCCGCGTCGAGGTGTCCGGCGTGGACAGCGGTTTCTGTGAGCACATGCAGGGTGATCTCGCGGAGGTTGTCGAGTCGCCAGTCGCCGAAGAGCGCTTCGGGCCACCAGGCAGGCGGCGCCTCGAGAGAGGTGCCGGTGATGATGGCGTTCGAGATCTCCGTCTGTTTCCGGTACATGTCGAACACCGCCTCGACCGGCACGTCGCGGCCGACCTGCCAGGCGTCGTTCGTGCCCTCCGTCACGTCGTTGATGACGCTTTGGTCGCTGGCGACCGTGCCGCTGAACCAGAAGCGCTCGTCATCGAGGGCGAGGTGGCGCACCAGCCCGAGGCAGCTCCACCCCGAGGGCAGGACCGGCCGCCGCAGGGCCTCCTCGTCGAGCCCCTCCAAGATGCCGAGAACGTGACGGCGCTGAGCGTTCAGGTAGGCCACGAACAGCTCGTTCTCGGTGGTCGGTGATGGGTGCGACATCCGTTCCTCTCCTGGTGCGGCCGGATCGGCCCGTTGTTCAAGAGCCAGGCAGTGCGGGGATCACATCATGGCATCGCCACCGGGTCACGTCGTGCCTGCCATGTCGGAAAGTATTGCGGGGGGTCAGGACAGGACGGTCACGTCAAGGTGGCTCGCCAGTGCGTCAACGCGTGACCTTTCCGGGAGGTCTTCTTCGTGCCTTGATGCTGGGCGAAGACTGGTCACGAACGACAGCCGTGCGGCCCGGGAACCTGCAGTATGTGACCACGCCTGGACGATCACGCGACCAGCAGCGCCGGCTACCCGGCATCAGGGCGCATGCTGGGCCGCGAACTCGCCGGGCGTCATCGACGTGACTCGCGAGAAGTCACGGATGAAGTGCGGCTGGTCTGCGTAGCCGAGCACCGCGGCAACCTCCCCGAGCGTGGTCGGGCGGTGGCGAAGTCGTTCGGCTGCCTCCTGCAGCCGCCGGCGCTGGATCAGCCACTTCGGCGTCAGACCGAGCCGGCGGTGCACGAGTCGCTGCAGCGACCGCTCGGAAAGCTGGAACTCCTCACAGATCTGTGCCATCCGGGTGACGTCGGTGCGCCCCTCGACGAAGGCCACCATCCGGTTGACGAGGACGCCCTCCGGGTCGACGGGAAGGAACTGTCGTAGGGCGTCGCCGTATGCCTCCATCGCGGCGCGATGTGCCTCGGGCGAGTCGGGAGCGGTGGCCATCGCGTGCCGGACCCGGTCGACGAGCTGCTCACCTGGCACTCCCAGGACGTCCGCCACGTCGACGTACCTGTCGGTGTACGCAGCCACCGGCGTCCTGGTGATGAGGTAGCCGGCCGCCGGTGCGCACATCAACCCGACGGCCCAGCCGTCACCGGTCAGCGTGGTTGTCGACAGACCTGACGTGACACCGTAGAAGCGCGCGTACTCCGTGGAGATCACCAACAGGCACACGGGGTACTGCAGAACCTTCTGGGGTGCTTCCTGTCCGGGTGGGACCGACCAGACGGGGATCCAGAACCGCTGCAGCAGCCCGTCGAACTCAGCGGCCGGCTCGTAGCGGGACATCACGTGCGACACGTCTCGTGGGTCCTTGAGGTGCGCACGCTCGATCCGGTCCAACGGAGTCGGCGCGGCATTCGTCGTTTCGCTGTCGGGTTTCATCAATACCTAGCGTGCCGCATCACCCTATGTTCAGGCCATGAACAGAACAGTGACGAAGTATCAGAGCGCCCACCGATCCCTCACCGCCGTCCTCGATGCCGTGCCTGCTAACGGCTGGACGGACCCGTCACCCTGTGACGGCTGGTCGGCCCGTGACGTCCTCAGACACATGATCGAGACACAGCGAGACTTCCTCACCGGACACGACCTCGACCTGGGCGCGGCGCCGGACATCGACATCGACCCGGCTGCCGCCTGGCGTGACCACGCCAACCGGGTGACCGAGGCGATCGCCGACGACGCCGTACCAGCAATTGCGTATGACGGTCACTTCGGCCCGACCACCCTAGGCGGCACGCTCGAGCAGTTCTACGTCTGGGACATGATCGTCCACCGCTGGGACATCGCCCGGTCGGTCGGTGCGGACGCCGGACTGTCCGACGCCGAGCTCGACCGGGTCGAGGCAGGGGCGGAAAGCTTCGGGGAAGCGCTCTACATGGACGGCGTCTGCAGGCCGGCCGTCGAGGCGCCCGAAGACGCCGACCGGGAGACCCGCGTCCTGGCCCGGCTCGGGAGAAGTGCCTGATCTGTCAGGTCGCATCCGCGGCAGCCTCACCTCCACCGACTGCACCTGAGGCTGAGCTCCGAGCCGGTCAGCGGGTCTGGTAGACGTCGGGCACCCCGTCGGCGTCGGTGTCAACGCGCTCCTCCGCCTCGAGGCGCTTGTAGACACGGTTGCGGAAGCGCAGAAGGACGGCGGCCAGCAGCGAGGAGACCACCGAACCGGCGAGCACGGCGACCTTCACGTGATCGTCACGGCTGCTGTCGGGCCCGAACGCGAGATCGCCGATCAGCAGCGACACGGTGAAGCCGATGCCGGCGAGCAACGAGACGCCGAGGACGTCGAGCCAGCGGAGATCGGGATCGAGGTCGGCCCGGGTGAGCTTGGAGAGCACGAACGTGGTGCCGAAGACGCCGACCACCTTGCCGAGGACCAACCCGCTGATGATGCCCACCGCCACCGAGTCGAGCAAGGACTCCCGGAGGCCCGAGAGACCGCCGACGCTCACACCGGCGGCGAAGAAGGCGAAGATCGGCACCGCGACACCCGCCGAGATCGGCCTGACCCGGTGCTCGAAGTGCTCGGCCATCCCGGGTCCCGCATCGGGCCCCCCGGCGGCGTCGCTGCGGACCACCGGCACCGTGAAGCCGAGCAGGACGCCGGCGACGGTGGCATGCACCCCGGACTCGTGCACGAGCGTCCAGGTCAGCGCGGCCAACGGCAACAGGATCCACCAGGACCGGATCCGCTTCTGCGCGGTCAGGCCGAACAGGCCGAGCGGAACCAGGGCGGCCAACAGGTAGAGGATCTGGAGGTCACTGGTGTAGAAGATGGCGATGATCGTGACGGCCAACAGGTCGTCGACGACGGCGAGCGTGAGCAGGAACGTGCGCAGCGCGGTCGGGAGATGGCTGCTGATCACGGCCAGGATCGCCAACGCGAACGCGATGTCGGTGGCTGTCGGGATGGCCCAGCCCTGCAGCGCTCCGCCACCGGCGTCGAGGTTCCAGGCGACGTAGACCAGGGCCGGGACGACCATCCCTCCGACGGCGGCGAGGATCGGCAGCGCAGCCCGGCG
The DNA here is from genome assembly GCA_051001655.1 of Nocardioides sp. Classification (GTDB taxonomy): domain Bacteria; phylum Actinomycetota; class Actinomycetes; order Propionibacteriales; family Nocardioidaceae; genus Nocardioides_B. The sequence goes on from JBPCND010000081.1 coordinate 9,280, forward strand.
CGGCTCCCGGAGGTCGCCGGCGACGAACTCCCGTTTGAGCTCGAGGCCGACGACGAAGAAGAAGATCGCCAACAATCCGTCTGCGGCCCACGTCCCGAGTGACAGGTCGAGGTGGACGGACGCAGGGCCGACCTCGTGGTCGCGGAGCGCGGCGTAGGATCCGGCGACCGGCGAGTTCGCCCAGATCATCGCCAGCACAGTGGCCCCGAGCAACAGGGCGCCGCCCACGGTCTCCTTGCGCAGGATCCCGGAGACGCGGCTGGCCTCTGCCCACGACCCTCGGGCGAGAATGGTGCTCGAAGGCGATGACTTCCTCATCGGGAGGCTGCTCCTTCGTGCGGTCGACGACTACGTTGCCGACCAGACTTCCCGGCGCACCAGTGCGATCCTAGCTGCTCGCGTCTCGTCAGCCGGTGCCGAGGGGCTCCCGTGAGATCGGGCAGGACATGCAGCGCGGGCCACCGCGGCCGGAGCCGAGCTCGGAGCCCGCAATCGCGACGACCTCGATCCCCGCTTCCTCCAGTCGGCTGTTGGTCTCGATGTTGCGTTCGTACGCCACGGCGACCCGCGGTGACAGCGCCAGGGTGTTGTTGCCGTCGTCCCACTGCTCGCGCTCGGCCGTCACTGGGTCCAGTCCGGTGTCGATCTGGTGCAGGGTGTCGATGCTCATCGCCTTGGCGGCAGCCACGAGGAACGGCTCCGCCTGCGCAACCTCCAAGGCGAGGTCCTGGTCGGCGACGTCGCGGCCGGTGCAGGTCACGGCGTACGCTCGCAGGCTGTCCGCGACGTTGGGGTACATCACGATCTTGTCGACATCGACCATCGTGCAGACGGTGTCGAGATGCATCGTCGCCCGCTCCTGGGCGATCGGCACTGCAAGCACCGTGTGCGCGAGCCCCGCCCCGAAAACCTGACGGGCAAGGCGCTCGGCTCCGGCCGGGGTGGTCCGCTCACCGACACCGACGGCGATGACGCCCGGCGCCAGCAGGAGTACGTCGCCGCCCTCGACGTGCTCGTAGCGCCAACCGTGCAGGGTCGGAGTGCCCGCGAAGCGAGGGTGCTCGGTGTAGATCAGCTCGGTCAGCTGGGTCTCGCGCTCGCGTGCAGGCATGGCCAACGAGGTGATCGCGACCCGGTCCTGGACCCAGACGCTGGAGTCGCGGGTGAAGAGCAGGTTCGGCAGCGGGTCGATGAGGAAGTCGTCGGTGGCGAGCAGGCTGGTCACCAGCCCGTGTCCGCCGCGGACCTCGTCGTTGCGTACCCCGGCGGTCAGGAACGTGGCCAGCTCCTCGGGTGGCTGGTCGCGCAGCGCGGCCAGGAAGTAGGTGCGCAGGGTGTCGCCGAGGTGCAGGCTGGACATCGCGCCTGAGATGGCGTGCTCACGTGCGGTCTCGCTCCCGAGGGTCTCGGTGAGCAGGTCCATCAGGTAGACCACCTCCACGTCACGGTCCCGCAGTGCCTGCGCGAAGGCGTCGTGCTCGTCCTGGGCGCGGCTCACCCACGGGATGCCGTCGAAGAGCAGCTTGTCGTTGTTGCGTGGAGTGAGCCGCTGCAGCTCCGGGCCGGGCCGGTGCAGCATGACCGTCTGAAGCCTGCCCACCTCGCTGTCCGCCCCGTGCTCGGACACGGGCTCGGCCCTGTGCTCGGCCCTGTGCTCGGCCCTGTGCTCGGCCCTGTGCTCGACGCCGTGCGTGGCGGGGTGCTCAACCCGAGGACGGTCGTGCGCTGCGTGCTGGCTGCTCATAGCCGCCGATCGTACTGTGCTGGTCAGGCCGCCACGGTTTCGTAGAGCGTGAGCGCAGCGAGCACCAGGCAGACCGATGCGCCGACGTAGTGCAACACGGACAGCCTGATCCAGCGCAACAGCACCCGGCCGGCGATGACCGCGAGGCCGGAGACCGCCAGAAGAGCGGTCCAGGCACCCACGAAGACACTGATGTGGTCCTCGTAGGTGCCGACCAGGCTGATCGTGAGCAGCTGGGAGAGGTCACCCCACTCGGCGGCGAACAACACCACGAACGAGGCAACGACTGCTCGGAGGAACGTCTTGGGCTGCAGGTCCTCGCCGACCTGGGCGCCGTACTCCGCCTCCTGCTTCAGGCCCCCGTCATCGGCGCCCGGGGTGGCGGTGCGGAGCAGCACGACTGCCCCGAGCAGGAAGATCGCGACCGTCACGCCCTTCACCACAGGGTCGGGGAGAAGCGTCGTGAGCGCCCCGGCCGTCACCGCCACGACGGTCTGCACCCCGAACGCGAGGCCGACGCCGACCCAGACCGCGAGCGGGCGGTAGCGGGTCGAGAGCACCAGAGCGGCGATGAACGTCTTGTCGGGCAGCTCGACGACGAAGATCGTGCCGAAGGTGATCGCGGCGACGACGAGGTCCACTAGCCGACCACTAGCCGAGCTCCCGGGCGGCGGTCACAGCGGCCGCCAGGACGTCCCTGATCGGCGTGCCGGTCTGCTCGGCGACGCGAGCCACGTCGTCGTACTCCGGTTGGGCGTTCACCACGGAACCGTCGAGGAGGGCCAGCTTGACCGCGACCTCGTGGCCCTCGACCACGACACTGCGCATCTGCCGGTCGAGCGCCGTCTTGGCGACAGCGACCTCCCGGACACCGATCGTGGAGGTCTGGCGGAAGACAGCGGTGCGTACGGCGTCGACCCGGTCGACCGGGACCAGCGCATGCAGCGTGTGGGCGGGGCGGCCCTTCTTCATCAGGATGGGAGTGAGCCAGGCATCGTCGGCCCCGGCGTCGAGCAGGGCCGCGATGACGTTCGGCCACAGCCGTGGGTCGAGATCGTCGACGTTCGTCTCGACCATCAGCGAGCTCCTCCCCGCGGACGAGGGCTCGACGGGCTCGACGGCCTCGGTGCCGATGAGAAGCCGCACCACGTTGGCGTGCCCGGCCGGGTCATGGCCACCGGCACCAATCCCCACGTGCTGGACCGCCATCGACGGCTGGGGGCCGAAGGCGGTCGCGTTGGTCACCAGAAGGGCGGCGCCGGTCGGCGTGCACAGCTCCATGTCGGGTGCTCCGGCCGGGCCGGCGTACGACGCCACGCCGCGCAGCAGCTCGACGACGGCGGGGGGTGGCACCGGCAGGTCGCCGTGCCTGGCCCGGACGCGTCCGCTTCCGACCGCAATGCGGGAAACGGTGAGCTCGGTCAGGCCGAGGTGCTCGATCCCGGCGCACACGCCCACCACGTCGGCAATCGCATCGAGCGCGCCGACCTCGTGGAAGTGCACGTCGTCGGGAGTGGTGCCGTGAACGGAGGCTTCGGCAGCGGCGAGCCGCTCGAACGTGGCCTGGGCCCGCGTCCGGACACCCGCGTCGAGCGGGGCCTCGGCGAGGAGCGCGGCGACGTCGCGCCAGGTCCGACGGGTCGTGCTGTCGGCGATCTGCACGTGGCAGCGGGTCGCCGCAAGGCCGCCGCGCAGGACGTCCTCGGATGCGAGGACGATCTGCTCCGGCGCCACGGCGGCGACCGCACCTGCGACCACCTCGACCGGGACGCCTACCCCGAGGAGGGCTCCGAGCACCATGTCGCCGCTGGCGCCTGCAGACGCGTCCAGCCAGCCGATCACACCCCCCCACCCCGATTCGTCTGCGGCATATGGGGAGTTTCACGAGGGGACATCGCAGACGAATCGGTGTGGGGGTGGGCGTTGCGGGCGACCCGAGCGGCGAAGACCCCGGCGCCAAAGCCGTTGTCGATGTTGACGACGCTCACACCCGGAGCGCAGGAGTTCAGCATCGCGAGCAGAGCGGCGACCCCGCCTAACGAGGCGCCGTAGCCGACGCTGGTGGGGACGGCCACGAGGGGTACGCCGGTCAGGCCGCCGACCACGCTGGGGAGCGCACCCTCCATCCCGGCCACGACGACGAGGCAGTCGGCCTGCTCGAGATCGCCGCGGACGGCCATGATCCGGTGGAGGCCGGCCACACCCACGTCGTTGATCAGGTGGACCTCCGAGCCGTAGACACGGGCGGTGAGAGCCGCCTCAGCGACAACCGGGGCGTCGGACGTGCCGGCCGAGACGATCACCACCAGGCCGCGGGGGGCCGGCAGCGGACCGAGAGTGACCGCGCGGGCGGCCTCGTCGACCGCGGCGTCGGGGAGCTCGCACCGGACGGAGTCGACGGCCTCCCAGGAGAGCCGGGTCGCCAGCACGGCCCGGTCCGGATGCGCGTCATGCAGGGCGCGGAGGATGCCGAGGACCTGCTCGGGCGTCTTGCCGGCGCCGTACACGACCTCGGGATCACCCGTGCGGCTTGCTCGACCGGTGTCGAGGCGCGCGTAGCCGAGGTCATGGGTCTGCTCGTCGCTCACGCAGGGAATCTATCGGCCGGCTCGGGGCCGCGTCGGCGCAGGGGACGCGCTGGCCCGGAAGGCCGACCAGCTAGCTGGTCAGTCCTCAGACGGTTGGATGCGGGCGAGATGTTGCTCGACTACTTCGGCGGCCACGTCGCGCAGCTTCATGTTGCTGTGGCTCGAGACCCTGACGAGATACTGGAAGGCTCTCTCGTTGTCCATGTGATACCGAGCCATCAGCAGACCGAGGGCCTGACCGATCAACCCCCGTGTGTTGAGGGCTGTGGTGAGCTCGTCCTCGATCCGCGCACGTCCCAACGCCAAGGCAGCATGAGTCGCGAACAGCTCAGCGAGCTCCTGGGTGCCAGGCTCGAAGGTGTCACACTCGAGGGAGTACATGTTGAGTCCACCGAGCGTCTTCTCGTCCGTGTAGAGGCGGATCCCCATCTGCGCACGAAGCCCTCGCTGGACAGCCTCCGCCATGAAGCGGGGCCACCGCGATTCCTGACTCGCATTCTCGACCACGATGACATCCGCCGTCTCGATGGCGTGGACGCAGGGGCCCTCTCCGAACTTGTACTGCACGGCGTCCAGGTCCCACACCAGCTGGTCGGTGGCGGCAACCGTCTCCATCGTCCCGTCACGGTGCGCGAGCGTGATTCCGACATGGTCGATGCCCGGCAGCGACCCTCGAGCGGTTTCCACGATGGCGTCCAGCGTCGCACCGATGTCCCTAGGAGCGTTGATCTCTCTAGCCGCCTGCGCAAGAGCATTCGCAATATCTGGTCGGCTGACCATGCTGACTCCGTAGCCATGTCGTGAAGACGACAGACCAAGCGTGCGAACCGGCACGGCGCGGCTGAGGTGTTCAGTAGTGGGCCGCTTACTTGACCTGTCCCGATCCTACGCCTACGCCCAATCCATGCCGTCTGCGCAGGCGGCCACCTCACGCTGAGCGGTGTCGCCAGCCGCGCCAGCCGCTCGCCGTCTGAGGCAGGTCGTCAGGGTCGGAAGACGACCTTGACCATGCCCTCCTCCTTCTTCTGGAAGTGCTCGTAGGCGCTGGGTGCCTCGTCCAAGGGTCGCCGAGGGATGCGGGTGCATCCGGCCGCGGTCACCTTCCAGCCTCCTTGGAACCGAGCAACGAACACGGCGTCGTTCGTGAACCGGATCAGGGCTGCGGCGCCGTACACCTGCGTGTCGGTGTCGGTGTCGGTCTTCGGCAACCCCTGATCGAGGATGGCGTCGCGGCAGGTCTTCTGCGCCGACTGTTCCAGCTCGGACTTCGTTGTGGGTGCCAGCAGCGTGCATGCAGTGGTGGCGTCGCTGTCGGTGACCGCCACGGCGAAGCGTCGGGCCGCATCAACTGCCGGTTCCTGGGGAGATGAGCAAGCGGTCAAGGTCACGACGGTGAGGAGGCTGACTGCGTAGACCCACAGACGCGTCCATCGGCGTGGACGAGCTGAGCCGGGCGTGGTCATGGACCCGTTCTACTCCGAGAGCCGGTCACGGGCCACGGACCACGCCACGTCACGGGCCGGCCTCTAGGCTGATGCCATGCCTGGAGTGCCGCCTGCCCGTTACGCCTATCTCGGACCCGAGGGGACCTTCACCGAGCAGGCCCTGCGCAGCCTACCGGCGGCTGCGCGCGCGGAGCTGCAGTCGTGCTCCACAGTCACCCTCGCGCTCGACGCCGTGCGCGGGGGCGAGGCGGACGGCGCGGTGGTCCCGATCGAGAACTCGGTCGAGGGCTCGGTTCCGGTGACGCTCGACGAGCTGGCCACCGGCGAGCCACTGATCATCACGCGGGAGCTGACGGTGCCGATCGTTTTCAGCCTGCTGGCCCGTCCTGGCCTCCAACTCGACGAGGTACGTCGGGTCGCGACCCACCCGCACGCCGCTGCGCAGACACGTCGCTGGACGGCGCTGCACCTGCCCGGGGCGGAGGTCGTGCACACCAGCTCGACCGCACAGGCAGCCTTCATGCTCACCCGCGAGGATGCGGGGGCGGCAGGCTGGGACGCCGCGATCTCGGCTCCGGTCGCGGCCGAGCACTACCGCCTCGCCACCCTTGCGACCGGCATCGCCGACAACCCGGAAGCGTTGACCCGGTTCGTGCTGGTCTCCCGCCCCGGCCCGCCTTCGCCGGCGACCGGCCGGGACAAGACCTCACTCGTCGCGTTCATGCGCGACGACCACCCCGGGGCGCTGATGGAGATCCTCGACCAGCTCACGATGCGCGGCGTGAACCTGACCCGGATCGAGTCGCGTCCGACCGGTGCGGTGCTGGGAAACTACTGCTTCTCGATCGACTGTGAGGGCCACGTCGACGACGCCAGGGTCGGAGAGGCGCTGATGGGTCTGCGCCGGGTGTGTGCGGACCTGCGGTACCTCGGCTCCTACGAGCGCCACGACGGTGTTGCGCCCACGATCCGGACCGGCACCTCGGACCGGGAGTTCCTCGACGCGGCGGCCTGGCTCGCGCGCCTGCGCGACGGGCGCTGATCCGGCGCCTAGAGTCTGCGCCGATGGACGAGAACCTGCTCCCGGCGCTGGCCCTGCTGACGTTCCTGCTCGCTGTCGCCGCGTTGGTGGTCGCCTTGCTTGCTCTGCGGCGCCACGGCTCGAACCGGCGGATCGCCCGCCGGGCAAGCGAGCTCCCTCTGGACGTGCAGGGGCTACGCGGCGAGGTGCAGGCACTGCGCACCGAGGTCTCCGACGCCCTGCGACATCTCGCCGTGGTCCGCTACGACGCCTTCGGTGACATGGGGGGCCACCTGTCCTGGTCCCTGGCTCTTCTCGATGACGCCGGGAACGGTGTCGTACTCACCTCCATCCACGGGCGGAGCGACGCCCGTACCTATGCCAAGAACGTCTCCGGCTGGGTCTGTGACCAGCAGCTCTCCCCGGAGGAGGAAGAGACGATCAAGTTCGCGCGCACCGCTTGACCGGGTCCGCTCGGCGGCGCCGTCTGGCCTGGCACGGCACAATGGAAGGCGTGTCCTACGACCGGGCGGATCGTCGCGGCGGCTGGTCGACCGACGATGCGCTCCGCCTTCACGGCGCCCACCGGTTGTCGTTGGTCCGCCTCGCTGTGCTGCTCGTCGATGACCTGCCGGTGGCCGAGGACCTCGTCCAGGTCGCCTTCGCCGGCTTCCTGTCCCGGAGCCGCGCGCTGCAGGATCCTGACAAGGCACTGGCCTACCTGCGAGCCTCGGTCGTGAGCCGGTCCCGGTCGGTGCTCCGGGGTCATCGGACACCGCGGACGTACGTCGCCCTGCACGAAACCGAACCCGGCGGCTCTCCCGGGCCCATTGGCCGCTCTCCCGCCCTTGCCCAGGACCACCGCGAGGTGCTCGCCGCCGTCAGGCAGCTTCCGAACCGGCAGCGCGAGGTCCTCGTCCTGCGCTACTGGTCGGACCTGTCCGAGGTCCAGATCGCCGATGCGCTCGGGGTGACCGGCAGAACCGTGGAGTCGACTGCCGGCCGGGCACTGAGCGCGCTCGAGAGCCCGACGCCCGGGACGGCGACGGGCAGCCGGGTCGATGACCGCGTGCGGGAGGCGTTCCGGGCTCGTGCCGGACTGGTCGAGGGCGAGGACCTGAGTCAGCTCGAGCTGCCGGAACCCGCTCGACGCTCGCGGAGGATGCTCCTGCTGGCGCTCGCGGCCGCGGCCTGTGCCGCCGTCGTCGTGGTGCCCTTCGTGTTCGACCCGCCGGTCGACGACGAGCCGGACGGGGAGCGGCTCTCCGAGGGCGCGGTGCGCATGGACGTCAACGGGGACAGCCGTCAGGACGTGGTGAACGTCGACTTCGACCCGGCGGCGCGGACCTACCTGTTGACCGTGGAGGTGTCCGGTGGTCCGGAACTGACCTACCAGGGTCTGGCCCTGACCCGGCCGACCCTGATCGGGGCGGTCGACCTCGATGCGGACTACTCCGCAGAGATCGCGGTCAACGTCGGCGACGCGACAACGACGCTGCCGGAGTTCTTCCGGTACGTCGACGGCAACCTCCGCCGGCTCAGCCCTCCGGCGACGACGGAGATGGTCAACGGCTGGGACATGACCTCCAGGCTCAACCAGTTCACGCTGGAGGAGGGCCGGCTCTACACCTGGCGGGACGACCCGAGGAGTGTCCAGGAGCCGCAGGTGACCGGCTTCTGGCAGTGGCAGGTGGTCGATGAGGACCGGATCGAACCGGGCCCTCAGCAGGAGCGGTGCATCACCAGTGACTCCGACCTCCCGGTCGACTGCCCGGTCTTGTTCCCGGTCGAGTCGCGGGACCAACAGACCACGGCCGACCTAGACGGCGACGGTGCCCCCGACGACGTACGCCTGGACTTCTCCGCCGCTACCGGTGACGTGGTCATCTCGAAGTTCACCGTGTCGGCGGTCCTGGGGAACGGTGACACCGTCTACGCCGAAGGCCCGGGTGGATGGCGGCCGGGGTCGCTCGAGCCGATCTCGATCGGAGCCGGCCGTCAGCAGGTCCTGGTCAGCCGCGAGGGTGGCGAGTCCGACATCCCCTCCGTCTTCGGACTCGTCGACGGAGTCCTGCGGGTCGCGGTGCTGCTGGGTGACCAGCCGTTGGCCACGGGCCTCGACGGCACGGGAAGGTACACGCGTTACTGGGTGGACGGCGGAGACCTGTTCTCCTACCGGACGCTCAGGCCCAGTGGTGCGCCCGGCGGCGCGCCCGACGACAGCTTCGGGGTCGAGATGTGGTCGTGGACGGTGGAGGCGCTCGGCGACGAGCTCGTCCTTCAGCCGACGGAACTTGGCACCCGGTGCGTCGACGCGTCCGTGGACGAGCTCCCGGCTCCCTGCTGACTCGTTCGGAGCAAGAAGCATGGATGCGCCCACGCTGCTGGTGCTTCTTGTGCCGAAACGGCCTCGGTTCAGGGGTCGCGGTGGCCGCAGGGGCCGTTGGCTCGTACGTCGAGGTGGCCGCTCGCCAGGTCGGTCCCGAGGTCGATCGACACGGTGGCGAGCGTCCTGGTCTGCAGCGTGGGGTGCAACGACTGGTCGGGATGGACGCAGACACCGCCGACGCCGTCCTCGGTCGCGACGTGGTCGGTCATCGCCTCGACGACCGCGGCCGGCGTGGCCGGGGGTGCGTCGGCGAACGCCTCGAGGAGCGTCCGGCGGCGGATCGTGCTGCTGTCGCTGATCGTGGTGGACAGGCAGCCGGACTCACCTTCGGGGGAGATGAAGTGGTTGGTCCGCACCAGCTCCCCGTCGACCGGGTCCAGCCGGCCGGGCCCAGAGGGGAAGAGCTCGAACGTGGCGGCGTCGCCGGCCCGGTCCAGGACGGTCAGCGAGGTCGATGCCGACGTCGCGGATGCCGGCGCGCTGACGATCTCCCATGCGTCGGCGAAGCTCCTGGCCTCGTCGAGGATCCGCCGGCTGAGCAGGTGCACCGGATA